>JANPOX010000106.1:0-3033 GCA_031428235.1 Bacteroidia bacterium
TAATATAAAGGTTTATCTGCATGATGAAGATAAACCTTTATATTATTTTCTTTCAAAAAATCATCAACTGCATCAGTACATCCTTTGTAATATAAATAGTCATCAATAATAATAAAACCTCCAGTAACAACCTTTTCATAAAGATGATCTAAACATACCTTTATAGAGTCATATAAATCGCCATCAAGTCTTAAAATTGCGATTTGTTTTATTTGAGGAGCAACACTTGGAAGTGTTTCTTGAAACCACCCAACATGATAATTCGCATATTTAGCATCATATCCAATTATATTTTCTATTAGATTCCTATTACCTTCTAAGGTACCACATCCACCCATTGTATCATAAAAACCTTCTATGGGTTTTAAATTTCCTTCTAGTTTATTTGTTATCCCAGTAAAATCTTTTATTTCATTGGTTAGTTTTTTTCCATCCTTATCTTCATCAGGTTCGCATATATCTTGAAATGAATCAAATAAATGTAAATCTCGTCTTTTTTTTCCATAGGTTAAATTTGCTAAGGCCATTAAACCTACAGCTCCTCCTTTCCAAACCCCACATTCAACAAATGCTCCAGGAATATCATTTTTTTCACAAAACACCGCCTGCTGATAAAGAGTGATTAATCTTTCGTTATTTTGCATAGTATAGGGTTTTATTTTATCTATATGCCTTAATGCTTCTTTTTCAATAAAATACTCTGATGTACACTCATCAAAATTTTCAATTTTTCTATTTACTTCTTTAGAATCTATTGTATTAAAATTTTTAGGGAATCTAGCAATTGTAAATCCTAGTTTTTTAAAAATAAATTTAGCAGTTTTTTTTATCATAATATTTATATATTTTATTTGTTTATTTATTTAATAAATTCATAGTCCAATTAAGTTTCGGTCGAATAACACCAGGCCATTTCCCTGTATAACCTGACGGTCTTATAGCATCAATTACCTCAAATACAAGGATGTCTATTTCTCTATGGATCATTTCAATTCCATTTTTTACAATTTGAACTGTAATTGTATATGTTCCATCATTAAGTAGTTGGGAAGGAACAATGCAAGTAGTTTTATATGTTCCTTTTTGTAATTTTGTTACTTTAGAAGGACCTGATGTAAAAATATCTAAGCCATTTAAGGAATGTAGTTCAATTGCTATAACAATTCCCACATTATCAAAAAAATTAATAAATTCAAATTCAAATAACAATGGAGTATTTATGGTTACTATATCTACTTCCTTTTCTAATTGAGGTATTAATTTCGCTTTTGTAATTTTAACTTGATCGTTACCTGGAGCATTTTCTATTTCCCATATTCTTTCGAAAGTTTTAATAAAGGTTTTACTTAAGTATTTATTTATAATATCGCCTGTTTCTCCTATTATCTCTAAACGTCCTTTATCTAGGATTAAGGCATTTGTACAAAGGCTTTGTACTGCAATCATATTATGGCTTACAAACAATACAGTTCTGCCTTGCTTACTAACATCTTTCATCTTACCTAAACATTTTTTCTGAAACTCGGCATCCCCAACGGCTAATACTTCGTCAATAATTAGAATTTCAGGTTCAAGGTGTGCAGCAACTGCAAACGCTAAGCGCACATACATTCCACTGCTGTATCGTTTTACAGGTGTATCAATATAACGTTCTACTCCGCTAAAATCAACAATTTCATCAAACTTAGATTTTATTTCTTGTTTGGTCATTCCTAAAATAGCGCCATTCAAATAAATATTTTCCCGTCCCGTTAACTCCGGATGAAAACCTGTACCAACTTCTAATAACGAAGCGATTCTTCCTTTTACTTTTATATCTCCTGTAGTTGGCCCTGTTACGCGGGATAGTATTTTAAGTAATGTTGACTTACCTGCACCGTTTTTACCTATAATACCTAATACCTCTCCTTGTTTAACTTCAAAATTAATATCCTTTATGGCCCATACTAAATCGCTCTCTCCTTTTTTAGTTCGGTCGTTTGTTTCTCCAATTTTCAAATACGGATCCTCTTTACCTCTAACCTGATGCCACCACCTATTTAAATCATTAGAAATAGTACCGGTACCAACTTGCCCTAGCCGATACTGCTTTCCTATATTTTCTACTTTTATAACTATACTACTCATACTATACGGTGTCCATAAAAGATTTTTCAACCTTATTAAATATAATTACTGAAACTGCCACTAATATTATCATAAATCCAAAGCAATACATCAACCAAAATATATTAAAAAATCCACTGCCTAAAAAAATGTATTTAAATGCTTCAATAATGGCTGTTAATGGATTAAGTAACATCAAAAATTTTACTTTCCCGGTCATACTTGATACCGGAATAACAACGGAACTTGCATACATTAATAATTGAACGCCAAAGCCCACTAAAAAAGTTAAATCTCTGTATTTGGTGGTAAGTGACGAAATTAAAATGCCAAACCCAAAACCTAAACCCGCCATCATAAATATTAATACCGGTAACATCCACATGAGTTGCCAATGAGGTATTACGTTATTAGCGAACATTAAATAATATAGCCAAATACAAACAAAAATTAAAAACTGGATACCAAGTTTAATTAAGTTAGACACTAAAACAGATAAGGGAATAATTAAACGCGGGAAATAAACTTTTCCAAATACACCTGCATTAGCAATAAAGGTATTAGATGTTTTAGTTAAACAATCAGAGAAATAAGTCCACAAGGTAATACCCGCCATGTAAAATAAAATTGCAGGATTACCATCGGTGCTGATTTTAGCAATATTGCCAAAAATAAAAGTAAAGGTAAGTGCAGTAATAACAGGCTTAATAAAAAACCAAAGCGGCCCTAAAATCGTTTGTTTATAAACTGAGACAAAATCTCTGCGAACCAAAAGCATTAATAAATCCCGGTATCGCCAAATAGCAGCCAAATCGAGCTGGTGCCATTTATTTGTTGGCTTAATAATTAAATCCCAGTGTTCTTCTTGTTGCATATTTTAATAATATATTATAAACTTAATGCTTTAAACATTTTCTTAAATTCTAT
>JANPOX010000107.1:0-7548 GCA_031428235.1 Bacteroidia bacterium
TAAACTTTCACCAATAAAAAAACCGCTGCACATCAATAGGTGTGCAGCGGTTTTTTTTATTTCATTAAAGCTAGGCGGGTACCTTTCTTTCAGCCTCTCTTTCCCAAACACGATGGTTAGCAATAGCTTTTATAAATTCTTTTTCAATGGAACTGTTTTTGGTTGCAAATGTTACAATACCTTTTTCATCTACACCTTTTGCGTTGACTCCAATGTATGACATCCTTAATAATTCCACTCCTTCATTATCAGAGGCAATTGCTTTACAATGCTTATAAGCTTCGTTAATAAAATGAATTGCATCCGCATTATTTTTTAGTTCTTTTACGCTTTTACTTCCGGAAGGAACATATACTGCGTCAAAACAAACAGAAGCAGAAGTCAGAAAACTTTCATCTACAGGAATATCTTTCCCTCCGGCACTTTTGATAGTTCCTAAAGATGGCGCTATTACTTTAATCTCTGCACCTTCTGTTTCTAAAGCTTTTTTCATCCGGTTAAGAGAGCTATCATTAACACCTTCAGCAACGAGAAATGCAATCTGTCTTGACTGTATAGTGTTTTTAATCGTATACTCCATACTCAAAGCTTTTGAAATTTCAACAGAAGACTTAATTTTTTTTGATTGATAATCTTTTGGATTTGCATCCGCCGGAAAACTATGATTAATAGGTTGCTGAGGCACACCTGCCTTTAATCCCAGACACAACGCCACGTTATCTGCAAGAGCTTTATCCACCTGCGTAAGAATATTAACCATACGTTGCCTGATCTCTACGGATTTTACTTTTCCTAATTCGAAACGAAGCCCATTTGTCAAATGTTTTTTCTCATTATGGCTTTGACTATTGTAAAACAATGTAGCCTGCCCGAAATGATCAAGAAAGCTTTTACTGCGGTTCCTGATCTTTTTAGAATCAATGCGTTCAAAAAAAGATGCGAAGCCTGATTTTTTCAGCATAGCCTGGAAAGGACATCCACCTCCTAAAGTGTTAGGTTCATAACTTGTATTTCCCTTATTAATCATATGGCGCATGTGGCCATCACGTTGATTATTATGTACTGCAACAACCGGACGGTTAATAGGGATTTCATGAAAATTAGGGCTTCCTAACCGGGAAAGCTGAGTATCTGTGTAGGAGAATAGACGACCCTGTAATAAGGGGTCATTTGTAAAATCAATACCTGGTACTAAATGTCCGGGGTGAAAAGCAACCTGTTCTGTTTCCGCGAAAAAATTATCTGGGTTCCGATTTAAAGTCATCTTCCCAATTCTTTGAACGGGAACTAATTCTTCAGGAATTAACTTGGTCGGATCTAATAAATCAAATTCGAATTTGTGTTCGTCTTTCTCATCAATTATCTGAACACCTAATTCCCATTGTGGAAAATTTCCACTCTCTATCGCATTCCATAAATCACGACGGTGAAAATCAGGATCTTTTCCTGAAAGATTTTGCGCTTCATCCCAGGCCAATGAGTGTACTCCTAATAATGGCTTCCAGTGAAATTTTACAAAATGTGATTTACCCTGTTCATTGATAAAACGAAATGTATGAACACCAAAACCTTCCATCATTCTATAACTCCTTGGAAGGGCCCGATCACTCATTAGCCACATAATCATGTGAGTGGACTCTGGCATCAGTGAAATAAAATCCCAAAACGTATCATGAGCAGATGCGGCCTGTGGCATTTCATTATTTGGCTCAGGTTTTACCGCATGAATTAGGTCGGGAAACTTCATGGCATCCTGAATAAAAAATACCGGCATATTATTTCCCACTAAATCGTAATTGCCTTCCTGTGTATAAAACTTTACCGAAAAGCCACGTACATCACGAGCAAGATCCGTGGAACCTCTGGAACCGGCTACAGTAGAAAAACGAACAAATACAGGAGTTACTTCTTTTATGTTATTTAAAAAACCAGCTTTAGTATATTTAGCCATCGGTTTGTATAATTCAAAGAAGCCATGTGCCGCCGAACCTCTTGCGTGAACTATGCGCTCAGGAATTCGCTCATGATCAAAATGCGTAATCTTTTCGCGCATGATAAAATCTTCCAATAAGGAAGGTCCACGATCTCCTGCTTTTAAAGTATTCTGATTATCATTAACTGGCAATCCTTGGTTCGTTGTAAGAATTTGATTCATTCCGTTCTCCATGTTCTGCTGAAGGTCAGTAATTTTTTTCGTGTTAGATGCTTTTTCTTTGTTTGATTTTGATTTTGTCATAAGGTGATTTAAAAAATAATTAATATAGAAAGGAACACTTAAAGGTAAAATCATCATTAAAAAAAACATTACATGATTACATAGGAGACTTATATTTTTAAAATTAAAAAAGTATTTCTTATAAAAATCAGTCGGGACTGCGAGAGACGTCCATTTATCAGTACACTAAAACAACAAACATAAATAGAACATATATAATTATTCATCAAAATCGTAACAAAAAATATAACAAATTTAAGAAAGCCTATAATACAATTTCTATTAACGGAGGGCATCTTTGCGGTATAATTTATTGAGTTAAAAACAAAAAAACAAAAACCATATGAAAAAGCAAATCTTAGTATTAAGCATCGCTCTTGGTGCCGCATGTACATTAACAGCACAGACAACCCAACCAACTGACAAACAACAAAAAGGTACTCAGCAAAAAGGCACTGATCAAACTGAACCAAGTAAAAACACTAACCAACAAAAAGGTAATCAGCAAAAAAGTACTGATCAAAACGGAACACAAAAAGGCACACAAAACAACCAACCTGGCCAAAAAGGTATGCGTCAAGGTGGTACAGAAGATACTGAATGGAATAGTGGCGGCGTAACACCTCCTTCAACAATCAGTGACAAGTTCAATACAGAAAATCCAGATATGAATGCAAACTGGCATATGGATGGTGATAATTATTCAGCAGAGTATATCGATAAAAATACCAATATGCGAAGAAATGTTGTTTATGATAACAATGGGGGCATCATTCGCACAGACAATGAAATGAACGCTGATGGCTTAAATTACCCTCCGGGAATAGGCGACTATCATAATAAAAACTTTCCGAATGAAGGTTACAAAGTGTGGTCAACTGACGATGGAAAAGGAAACAAATGGTTTTATACCAAGCGTAAAAACGGAACAACCTGGTTTGATAAAGATGGAAAATATTATCCCGGCAAGCAAGGAAAGTCTGATATGAAAATGGAAGACAAAACTAAAACAAAATAAATAAACTCACAAAAGGAAGCCAGTTTACCGGCTTCCTTTTTTTTAGGAATTAAACTCTTATTATGAAATAGTTATGTTGCCGCCAGCACAAACACAAATGAAGATAACAGGACTCCGCCAGCTGGCAGATGACAATTAAAAAACAATACAATCTACATATGAAAAAAAACATTTTATTAGCACTACTAACGGTAGGCTCTCTGCTTATAAACGCCCAGGTTTCAGACAGAGATAAAAAATTCGTGAAATGCGCTGCTGAAAGCGGTTTATATGAAGTGAAACTTGGTGAATTAGCAAGAACAAATGGAAAAGCAATAGAAGTAAAAACACATGGCAAGCACATGATTGAAGACCATTCAAAAGCAAACAGTGAATTAAAGGAATTGGCAAATAAAAAAGGAATCGCTTTTCCAACTACCATAACTGATAAAGCGATGAAACGTTATGGCAAACTCGCAAAAAAACAAGGAGAAGATTTTGATAAAGCTTATACTAAATGCATGAAGATGAGTCATAAAATGAACATTTGCAAATTTAAAAAAGAAGTAAAAAAAGGCAGTGACGCCGACATAAAAGACTGGACAGCAAATACACTAACAACACTCGAAAATCATAAAGTGATGACCCAGGAAACCTGTGATGCAATAAAGAAAAAAAAGTAATAGAGTAGAACCCCATATGTTTTAATCCGATGGTTAATATATGAGGTTATTAAAAGCATTGGGTCATTTAAACATAATAAAATGTAAAACAATACTAATTTAAAACCATTAGATCCAACCCTCTCATGTAAAGGAACAAAGAAGAAAATCTAAATAAAATTGGAACAATGTGTGAATGCAGCAATATGTTAATTTCTCATGAAAATTAATCCCCTATTTAATATAGAGTAATTTTTAATATTAGGAAAACTGCCTTTTAAAACAACAGAAGATGAAACTTTGTTGGGTATTAAAAGGAGTTGGATGATCAGAATTAATACATTTTATCGTAAAAAAGGAGTCTTTAAAACATGTTGTCATTTCGTTTTCGTTGTATTGCCTAATCGGCAATCCGCTGCATTTTTCAGGGCCACTATGTGAGAAAGTGCCAATTAATAAATGACCACCTTGATTAATAGCACCGCCAGCTATGCTTATGTATTTTGTTATATTACTTTCAGTAGTCAAAAAGTGAAAAGCAGCGCGATCATGCCAAAAATCATATTTCTCAGTAGGATTGAACTCTGCAAAATCCGATACAATCCACTTTACAGTAGAGGCTTTATCTCCTAATCTTTGTTTTGCCTTTTCCAATGCAATATGTGAGATATCAAGCACCGTAATATTAATGTAACCAATACTTAAAAGATTATCTACGAATAAGCTATCTCCTCCACCAATATCAATAATAGCAGCATCCATTGGTAATTTTAATTCCAGTAGAAATTTAAGGGATGTTTCCGGAGTTGGTTGATACCAGCTGACATCTTTCAATTCTTTTGTTTGATAGATTTTTTCCCAGTGGGATGTGCGATCTATATGATTCATCTTTTAGAAATTAAAAAGAGATAATTTTTTCAGATACGGAAATCCATTCAGCAAATTCAACCATATTGCTAATCTCTACTCCATCAATGAGATTGTTGACACCTCTAGCTTCAAGACAACTTTTACAACATTTTATCTTAGCGCCTTTATTAATAAGTTCAGTAATAAGTTCTCCTGCATTATATTTTGAAGCGGCAGGTTTCTGAGCCTTCACCGTGCAAGCTACTGAATCAGAAAATAAATAAAAATAAACCCTGGCATTTTTAAACTGCGTTAATAATTGAATACCTGTACGCAGGCCATTATAAGATTTTTCATTTGAATAAGGCCCTTCATTAAGAATAATTAAAGTAGTCATATGGATTGTAGTTATGTTTAATAAAACAAAAATAGACTAAACAAAAACCTAATCGTTTAACATTTGATAAATAATTATTTTGCTCCTCTAATACGGCTGAGACTTACTTGTGTAATACCTAAATAAGAGGCCACATATTTTAATGGCACTCTTTTGAGAACATCCGGCGCTTCTTTAATGAGCGCTTTATATCTCTCTTCAGCGGTATGAAATTGAATACCTTCAATTCTGTTAACTGTATCCACATAAGCAGATTCAAATATCAAACGGAACAACCGTTCAATTTCAGGAAACTGATCATATAATTTAAAAAGCAGTGTAGTATTAATTGCCACTAATTCAGTATCCTCTATAACCTGAATAGCTTTGCGAGATGGCTCTCCTGTGAATAAGCTTTCTACACGTGCAATAATTTGTCCTTCAAACGAAAAACTTTCAGTAATATCAATACCATCCTTTAAATAATAAATTCGTGCAACTCCTTGTTTAATAAAATAAATTGTTTTACAGGTATGGCCTATTGGCTGTAAATCTGTATTTTTTTTTATTGTAACTAATTTAGAAATGTTGATAATACTAGCTTCAGCTTCTTTTGAAAGTGGATTAAAATTTTTAAAAAACTGAAATAAAGAAGTCATGCTTTAATTTTAATGGCGCACAATGACTTTATTGGAAATGGCATTCCATAATTTAATACGTTGATGCAAAGCATCTTTCACTGCTTCAGTCGCTTCTTCCCATTTCTGAGGATCATCACCACATAATTCTTCAGTCATTTGATACGCAAGCTGAGAATGATGTGCACCATCCACTTCTATATGTCTCTCCAGGTAATACTTTAGAATACTAATTTTATTATTGGTTTGTTTATTTAGTTCATTTACAAAGCTGATGAACATACCGGGAATCAGGTCTTCTCTTCCAAATGTAAATACAGCAGCTTGTATGTATGGGACATCGGAATTGATTACAGAAAATGTATTTTCAATGAACTCTTTAGATTCAACGGGAATACCTGCTATTATTCCGCTTTCGACAATTGGAATGTTTTTTTTCAGGTTTTTTATAAACGTTTGAATAGGCTCAAGGTCACAACCTGCTTGCTCCATGGCATTTAAATATAATTCGAAATGACTGGTTCTTTTTCCAAATTCATCCTCATCAGATTCTTCACCTGACACAATCTCATTGATCAGATACCGTGTCTTAGCATTCCCAACCGGCACCCAGGGCACATTTACACAGGTAAGGTTTTTTTGAAGCGCTTTAAGAAGACTCATAAAATCCCAAACGGCAAAAACATGGTGCTCCATAAAAACAGTGAGATCCTTTACGGTTTTTACGGTAGAGTAAATTTTGTGTTGAATTACATCCTGTCGGAGTGGTTCTATTTCTTCCTGAAGCTTTTTAAGATACAAGTTCATTATTGAATTTTTTGGTTACAAATATACAGAATTATTCAGGCTATGCCAGTACGTTTAACTATTATGAATTCGGGTAAAATGACCTATTAGCATAAAAAAAGCTGATGCTTTTAAATTAAAAGCATCAGCATATATTCGTAAATAGAATGTAATTAATCCGGTTTCTTTTCAGCAGCTTCTTTCGCTTCCTTATCTGCTCTCTTCTGTCTCTTCTTTGCTAGTTTTTCATCGTCTTTTATCATCTCTTCTTTTCGTCTCTCCAATTTTTCTGTGGCCTTTGCTTTTTCAGCTTCTTTCTCACTTATATTGCTATTTGATTTTCGCAGATCCTCAGCTTTGTCATCCGTTTTATTCTGAGCTTTTCTTAAATCATCCGCTTTATCATTTGTACGTTCCTGTGATTTTCGTAATTTTTCAGCATCATCAGTAGCTTCATCCTGTGCTCTTTTTACGTTCTTATCTTTATTTTCAATTCGTCTTTCAGACTTTTCTATTTCACGGGTTCTTTTTTCAGCAGTGCGTTCATCTTTCTTTCTTTCGTCTTCCGTTTTCTGATCATTCTTTAATTTTACTTTAGCTGAATCACTTAATTCTTGCGCAAATGCTGCACCTGAAAGTGTTATTCCAATTATCAGTGATAAAAATATTTTTTTTGCTGTGGTCATGTGTACTGTTTTATAATGGCGAATATATTTTCGATCCACAGTAAAAGTATCAGTTAGTAAATCCAATATTTTACACAGAAAATTAATTTGTTACGGAATTCACTGATTTTACAGACAGTGCTCCTGAATGGAATTATTATTTTGTAAATTTAATTATGAAAACAATAAAAATTATCGCATTAATTTTGGTGTGTGTTCAACTTCATGCTCAAAACACATGGACACAAAAAGCAAGTTTTACCGGAAGCGGAAGGCAGGGGCATTCTACATTTGAGATAAACAACAAAATTTATATTGTAGGAGGGTGGAATTTTTCAGTTTTTTTTAACGAACTATGGG
>JANPOX010000108.1:0-7943 GCA_031428235.1 Bacteroidia bacterium
CGGTCGCGCAAGGCCGGTTGAATTGTTGCAAGGTTATTGCAGGTAGCTACAAATAATATTTAGCTCAGATCATAATCGTTTTCTAAAAAATTATCATAGAAGGTTGAGTTTTGCTCAGGATCAAGTACTTCCAGTAATGCAGAAGAAGGATCACCATGATAGTCATTTCCTACTTTATCAATTTCATCTAAAATAAAAACCGGATTGGACGACTGTACCTTTTTTAGGTTTTGTAAAATTCGTCCCGGCATTGCACCAATGTAGGTTTTGCGATGACCACGAATTTCGCTTTCATCCTTTAATCCACCAAGGCTCATACGAATGTATTTTCTGTTCAGGGCTTTTGCAATACTTTTTCCTAATGATGTTTTTCCAACACCTGGAGGCCCATATAAACAAAGGATTGGCGCTTTTAAATCCCCTTTTAATTTAAGTACTGCCAGGTGTTCTAAAATCCTTTCTTTCACTTTTTCTAATCCAAAATGATCGAGGTTCAGGGTCATTTCCGCATGCTTTAAATCAAAATTATCAACGGTATATTCTCCCCACGGTAAATCTAAAAGTAACTCCAGGTAATTCGTTTGAACACCAAATTCAGGTGAATTGGGATTCATACGAGATAACTTATTCATTTGCTTTTCAAAAATATCGCCAATCTCTTTGCTCCATTTTTTACCTACTGCTCTTACTCTTAATTCTTCAAACTCCTGTTCGTTACTTTTTTCACCAAGTTCTTCTTGTATCGTTTTTATTTGTTGGTGCAGAAAATAATCGCGTTGCTGTTTGTCTAGATCAACTTTTACTTTATCCTGGATCTGATTTTTGAGTTCCAGCATATGCAAATCTTTGCTTAAATGGGCTAGTACCATTGTTGCTCTATCCTTTAAACTTGGCACTTCAAGCATCTTTTGCTTTTCAGCCGAAGTTGCATTCATATTAGATGAAATAAAATTCACCATGAAATTTTGACTCTCGATATTATTCAAGGCAAAACCTGCTTCTGTTGGAATATGTTGAGATTTTTGAATGATCTGCAAAGCTGTATCTTTTAATGTGGATACAATTGCCTGAAATTCTTCATCATTTTTTTCAGGACGTGTCTCTTCAAACCGTTCAGTTTTTGCTCTATAGTATGGATCCGCCTGAAGAAATTCTTTTATACGAAATCTTTTTTTACCCTGGATGATCACCGTGGTATTACCATCCGGCATCCGTAACATTTTAATGATTTGAGCAACCGTTCCAACAACGTTTAAATCTTCCTGTAAAGGATCTTCTACGTTATCATTTTTTTGGGTTACTACACCAATGGTTTTATCGCCTTTATAAGCCTCTTTAATAAGGTTAATCGATTTATCCCTTCCAACAGTTATAGGAATAACAACGCCAGGAAATAATACAGTGTTTCTAAGCGGTAAAATTGACAGTATATCAGGTATTTTTTCGGAATGCATATTGTCTTCATCTTCTGCCGAAAGCAATGGAATAAAATCGCTATCCTCGTCAATCATAGGGTCAAAAGGCATTTTTTCTGAATCTTTAAAAAATATCATAGTTCATATAAATTATAGTGATGCAATATACACGATTATTATGCCATTGTTATTTAAGACTTTGTGGCAGGACTTATAAATATTACAGAATTTAATGGAATTTGTATATTTGCCATGTTGAAATAGGGAATTTGGTGTAAATCCAATACTGTACCCGCAGCTGTAAGTTCATTATGGTTAATGCAAAATGCCACTGATAGTATTTCGGGAAGGCGCATTATTCATGAACAAGTCAGAAAACCTGGCAATAAATCAATGTTTGGAGTTTCGGGAAGAAAGCTCATAAAGGCATTGTATCTTTTAATGAAACAACTTTCCAAATCTCTATTATTAGTAATATTTCTTATACTGCAAATAAAGGCTGTGGCACAATTTGCTCCACCCGTTGGCCAACCAGGAACCACGGCTATTTATAAAGACAGTTCATTAATTATAGGATGGGCAAAAAGTTGTACGATTGTTCGTGGTTTTCAGGATGTTTCAGTGCCTTCTAGTGGATATGCAAATGTGGGTGATAGTTCAAGTGCCGTTGGAGCAGCAGGCATAAATGGAGTGGTAAGTTTAGGAGATGGAGGTTTTTCTGTACTACAGTTTGCAATGCCTATTGTTGATGGATCGGGGTCGGACTTTGCTGTATTTGAAAATAGTTTTGATGATACATTTTTAGAATTAGCTTTTGTTGAAGTCAGTAGTGATGGGATCAATTTTTTTAAATTCCCTGCAATTAGTAATACAGATACTGTAACTCAAACCTGGAGTTTCGGTTCTACAGACGCCACTAAAATCAATAACCTGGCGGGTAAATACCGGGGCGAATACGGAACTCCGTTTGACCTCGCAGACATACCAGACAATGTGTTACTAAATAAACAATCCATTACTCATGTAAAAGTAATCGATGTTGTTGGTAGTATTCAAAACCAATATTGTACAAGAGATGCTAATTTAAATAAGATTAATGATCCATGGCCTACTAGTTTTGGCAGTGGTGGTTTTGATTTGGATGCCGTAGGTGTTATTCATCAACAAAGTGTGAGTGTAAAAGAATTTAATATGCCACTTGTTACTGTGTATCCGAACCCGGTCAGTGATTTACTCACTATTCAAAACAGCTCAAACAAAGCTTACAACCTTTATATCTCTAATTTGATTGGGGAAATAGTTTTGGAAGAGAAAGGCATTAATTTATCAATAGTGTCTTTTACAAACTTTGCAAAAGGCGTTTATGTTTTAACTATTAAATGTGGTGATCAAATACAGCAATCAAAGCTGCTAAAAAATTAATTTTAATTAAACCATGACTTGAACGTGTCATAGAAAAATAAAAATATAAAATATAAAGCAAAACACCACAATACCGCAGAGGTACTTAAGTAAAGAATGACTTTTCCCTTGTCTTTATAAAAACGTTCGGCTAAAAATGCACCAATAGGAATGGATAGCAAAATTGGTGTTAAGATCGCAATGCCGGTTAATCCAAAGCGGTGTTTGATGCGAATTACTCTTCGGTTATATTTCGTGAATATTTTTTTTGGGTGTTTGGAAGTGAACATGCCTTCTTTTATACGGTCCCACCATTTCAGGATCCCTGCAAATAAATAGGTAAATACAACTGTTCCAAAAATTGCTCCTGTGCAACTGCTCAATAATGCCAACACATAATTGGATTTATATATTGCAATAACGGCGGGAATACCAATTTTTGAAAGTGAAATTGTGCAAGCCAATGCAGCAGAAATAAATTTCAAAATATCAGTACTATCCATGAGATCCTTATCGATATATAGGTTAGATTTTTTCTCCGAAAGCAAGATCACCGGCATCGCCTAAGCCCGGAACAATGTAGGAATGGGCAGTTAACTCTTCATCCACGGCACCACACCAAATCGTAAAATTTGAGGTTAACATATTTGCTCTTACAAAATCAACGCCTTCTTTGCTGCTGATAGCAGAAATGATATGGACATGTTTAGGTGTACCTTTTGCAAGGATTGCCCTATATGCTAAAACAATTGAGCCTCCTGTGGCAATCATCGGGTCACATAAAATTAAGGTTTTTCCGTCAAGATTAGGGCTCGAAACATATTCGACATGAATGTCAAAGCTATTGTCTTTATGATGTCTTCTATAAGCAGAGATAAATGCATTTTCGGCTCTGTCAAAATAATTTAAAACACCCAAATGCATTGGTAAACCTGCTCTTAATATAGTAGCAATCACCGGTTGATCCACTAAGTGGCTGGTTTCTGCAATTCCCAATGGCGTAGTAGTTTCTTTAGTCACATAATCCATGGTTTTAGAAATTTCATAACTCATGATCTCTCCCATGCGCTCTAAATTTCTGCGAAAACGCATGCTATCTTTTTGAATGTTTATATCACGCAATTCGGCAACGAATTGATTGAAGATGGAATTTTGTTGGGATAAAATATGTACCATAAGGAAGTGTTAGTATTTGAATTTTTAAAAATAAGCTTTATTTAGCTCAGTTTTATAATTAATCGTTGAGAATAAATGATTTTTTAAACGGTTTGTTTCTTTTTCATACTTGCCAGGTAAACCCCTGTTATTATTAAGGAGGCAGATATAACTTTGATTACTGTTATTTCATCTTTTCCTAAAATAATTGCAATAAAAGTTGCTAAAAAAGGTTGTAAATAAATGTACATACTTACCACGGATGAGCTTAATGCTTTTAGCGCATAAGTATTTAGCAAATAGGCTAAAAATGTAGTAGCTACTACTACAAAGGCCATTGCAAAAATTGTGTGAGGTAATAATGTACTCCATTTAACTTCAGTAAGACTCAAAGTTCCAAAGGGGCAAATGTAAATGAACCCAAATAAAAAGATCCATTTCATCACTGTTACAGTTTGGTATTTTTGCATATATGGTTTTGCCATCACCACAAATACAGCCCAGGATAATGAATTAGCTAAGGTCATTAAGTCGCCAACCATTGTATCGCTCCCGATAGAAAATGATCCATGTGAATTAAAAAGCAATAAAGTTATGGCGCCTATGACTCCAAAAGTTAAACCTGTTAGTTTTAAAGCCGTTAATCTTTCTTTAAAAATAAAGAGTGTAAACAGCATCACAGCAATGGGATTGCTAACCATTATGATGGCAGAATTAATAGGTTTTGTGAGGCTTAAACCCCAGATAAAAAATACCTGATTAATAAAAACTCCAAAGAGGGCAAGTGTCATGAGCTTTTTAAAATCACCTTTTTCAATTTTTTCCGGTTTATAAAAAAAAGATACAATCCAGAATAAAAGACAGGCACCACTGATGCGCATCATCACTAAACCCAAAGGTGAAACATGATCAGGCATTAAATCTTTAGCGATGGAATAATTTATTGCATAAATAACCTGGGCGGTAAATAATGAAATATGGGCTTTAAAAGAGGCGGTCATTTTTGCATAGCAAATATGCAGTATTATTCTGAAATTAGCCTCATGCTTTTTTATGATCAATTAAACAATCAAATTGAATTGGATACTTTTCCAAAGCGCATCGTATCTATTGTTCCATCACAATCTGAACTTCTGTGGGATCTGGGATTAATAGAAGAATTAGTTGGGATTACTAAATTTTGTATTCACCCAAAAAAATTATACGAAACCGTTCCCAGAATTGGTGGAACTAAAACACTGAACCTAAATAAAATCAGAGAATTAAAACCTGATCTCATCATTGGAAATAAAGAGGAAAACGAATATTCTCAGATCATAGAACTTCAAAAAGAATTTAAAGTATGGATGAGTGATATTTATAATTTAAATGATTCACTGGAAATGATTAGGTCTGTTGGTGAAATTGTAAACAGAAAAGATAAGGCGGATCAATTGGCTAAAACTATTGACTTTTCGTTTAATGACCTCAATAAAATTCAGAAGAGTGTACTGTATCTAATTTGGAAACCATACATGGCTGCAGGAAAAGCAACTTTTATTGGCGACATGCTAAAAAAAATGGGTTTACAAAATGTCATTAAAGAGGAAGATTCGCGTTATCCTGAATTAAGTTTGTCTGAGATTTGTACATTAAATCCGGAAATACTTTTATTGTCCTCAGAACCATTTCCTTTTAAAGAAGAACATATAAAAGAGTTTAAACAACAGCTTCCAAATACAAGAATTTTACTGGTAGATGGTGAATTATTCAGCTGGTATGGAAGCCGTTTAAAAAAGAGTGTTGCTTATTTTAATGAATTGATTAATGAATTATAATGATAAATGACTACAATTAAAACCAATGGAATCGGTCATTAGGCGAGGCGATTTTTTTTGCTAATTTACCATAAGGGAATCTGACTTTTAATCCGCCTGTATAACAAACATCCATAATATTAATTGCTTCCTCTTGCTTGCCAACACGCATTCTGTAATCAATGAAAACACCAAGTATTCCAAAATTATGTTCGATGCCAGTGCCCAGGTTAAAACCTAACCATTGATTTTTTATTGTAGAATTTACCGGATAATATTCCCTTAAATTAAGGTAATCAGATTCGCCGGTAAAAAAGCCTGTATAGGTATTATAACTAAGGCCGACAAAAGGATATAAAAGCGTTTTTTGATTTGGAAATCTGGCCAGCATTTCAAAATTAAGCTCGTAGGTATTTGCTTTTACATTTAGCCAGGTAGGCTCTATATTAATAGGTTGAAATCTGGTATATAATGAAGCAATTCGTATAAAATTATTGATCTCGTATGTTAGTCCACCGCAGTAACCGGGCTCGTTATTTTTATCTTTCACATTACGTGCAAGATAGATGACGCTAATATTGCCTCCTGCTTTTAAACTCCATTTGGTAAATGGTCTTTCCTTTTCAATTTTTGATAAGGGTGCAGGAGCAGGACTTTTTACAATTTTATTGGTTTGAGATAAAACCGACTGCTTGCATAAAAACAAAAATGATACAAGAATGAATATGAAAGAGTTGCTGCGCATGATTAAATTTAAACAAAATATCGGCCATTTTTAAGGCTAATTGATAACTGGCTAGATTTTGCCTATAAGTGGCTTATTTTAACGTAAAACTGCTCCTAGTTTTTCTGTATAGGTTTTAATTAATTTTTGCATGACGTTATCAATTTGTTTATCATTCAGCGTAGCGTCTTCATCCTGAAGCATAAAACTTACGGCATAGGATTTTTTTCCAGCCTCTAATTTATCACCTTCATAAATATCAAACAGGTTTACAGCCTTTAGTAATTTGCGCTCTGAATTAAACGCTAATTCTTCCAGTTCTTTATAGGTAATTTTTTTATCCAGTAAAAGAGCAAGATCACGACGTACCGAAGGGAATTTTGGGATTTCTGTAAACTCTAATTTTGTTTTTCCAACCAGCGCAAGAATGTTATCCCAATTAAAATCAGCATAAAAAACGTCTCCATTCACATCCATTTTTTTGCAGATAGTTTTATCGACCAAGCCAAAGCTGACAAGTAGGTTTTTTTTATGGATGTAAGATAAACCATAACTAAACTGTGTATCGCTCAAATCAGAAAGTTTATAGGTAACAGAAAGTTTATTCAGGATAGATTCAATGCAGGATTTAATGAAAGCAAAATTCACTTGGTTGTTTTCACTATAAGGGTTTTCTGCATATTTACGTCCGGTAACAAATAATGTCATGTGTTTGGTTTCAGAATACTTGAAACCTGCTTCAGATTCATCGTTTTTCTGATAGGTTTTTCCGAATTCAAAAAATTTGAGATCTGTCTGTTTACGATTAATGTTATAGGCAAGTGTTTCCAGGCCACCAAATAACATGTTGTTCCTCATCACGTTCAGATCACTGCTTAAAGGATTTACAATTTTAACTAATGCTGAGTCATCTGTATAATAAGTTTCTTTGGTTAATGAAAGGCCCATCATTTCATTGAACCCAAAACCAATTAATAAGTTTGCGGTAGTATTTTCCGCTGCAGTAGCTTTCTCTCTATCAGCAAAGTTGGCAGTAAATTTAATTTGTGTACTTTCTTCAACATTGTTGTATCCATAAATCCGCATCACTTCTTCAATTACATCTGCTTCACGGGTTACATCTGTTTTGTATTGAGGAACAGCCAACAATAATCCATCATTTCCTTCCTGCTCAATAATGATTCCAAGGGATAAGATAATGTGTTTGATAATTGCCCTGTCTATTTCTTTACCAATTAATTCCTGACAGTTCGTGTATGAAAACGCAACTTTAAATGGCTCTAATTTCTCCGGGTAGATATCAACCAGGTCCATGCTTAATACACCACCAGCACATTCAAAAATCAAAGCAGCTGCTCTTTTTAAAGCATTGATCGTCATTTCAGGATCTGTACCACGTTCAAAACGGAAGCTGCTGTCTGTTTTTAAACCATGTTTTTTGCCTGTTCTGCG
>JANPOX010000109.1:0-1583 GCA_031428235.1 Bacteroidia bacterium
GAAGTGATCATGTTGTACAATCCCGGAATCTCGTCCGGTGAATCCTGCAAATCCGCGTCCATGGTAATAACCACATCTCCTTGCGCTGCTTCAAAGCCAACTTGTAAACCTGGTGATTTACCGTAATTCCTTCTGAATTTAATGGCTCTTACGTTATTATTTGTTGCGGCAATAGATTCAATAACGTTCCATGATTTATCTTTACTGCCATCGTCCACAAATAAAATCTCATAAGTATACTTGTTTTCATCCATCACCCGTTTAATCCAATCGTGAAGTTCCGGTAACGATTCTTCTTCGTTAAATAAAGGGATGACAACTGAAATATTCATAGGGTGTGATTAATGAAAGCCTAAATATAACTAACATATAATTTTTATCAAAATTACTCCATTAATGAAATAAATTTGATACTTTTGTGGCGGGTAAGTCTTTCACGACCAGCTCCTGTCAAATCCCCCAGGATGGGAACATAGCAAGGGTAGATGGTTGAGCGGTGCGATGAAAGTAGCTTACCCTTTTTTTGTGCCCTTTTTTTACATATTTCTTTTTAGAAATAGATAAAAAATTGGGCATGGCACGCAAATAGGCAGCGGGTCGCACTTTTCGCAGCAATCTTTTGCAAGAAACAGGCACGAGGATTTCCACAACTATTGCTCACACAAATTACTGAAAAACACTTAAGTCATCGTGGAAATGGATTTTTATCGGCTAGATAATTTTTATCAAAATAATAAAATAATCCGGAATATAGATTACTTAAGATCTTTGGTGTGTTTTTCCTAAATAAAAATGGAGTAGCCGATCACTACTCCATTTTGTTTTCAATATTGGTTTATCTAAATAGATTCAAAGTACCTTCTTTCTCTACAAGTTGGTCGTCAAACCCGGAAGCTTTTATAAAAAAGAAATACGTGCCCTCCGGAACCTCGGCTCCCTGAGAGGTGAGGCCGTCCCAGGCTGCTTTCGGGCCGCTGAATTCGTACATTTTTTGACCCCAACGGTTAAATATCTGCAGACTCATTTCTTTAACGCCTTTTGATTTTACAGTAAACACGTCGTTTGCGCCATCGCCATTAGGTGTAAATACATTTGGAATTTCTATTAGGAAAGGGTCCTCCACCGTAATCACAGCAGTAGCAACCGACGAACAGGTGCCTGCACTATTAAATGCAACCATTATCACTGAGTAAGTTCCGGGGTTTTGAAATGCATTTGATGGATCTGTTAATAAGGAAGTGTTACCATCGTTAAAGTCCCATACAAAACTTGCGGCACCTATACTCGTATTAGTAAAGTTAACAGGAAGTGGTGCTACTCCTAAAGTCTGGTCAGATGTAAATGATGCCTGCACACTCTGATCAATAACGCTAATTGTGTCTGAAGAGGTGCATCCGCTTACGTTATCAATTACAACCAAAGTGTATGTTCCGGGCAAGGACACACCGTTAGCATTTTGTCCGGTAAACGTGTAACTGTTTGGTCCGCTCCAGGTAAAACTCACATTCCCTGAAGTAGTAGATCCGTTCAATATCACACTGCCACTATCACAGGGCAATAGCACACTGCCACCCGCATTAACA
>JANPOX010000110.1:0-1965 GCA_031428235.1 Bacteroidia bacterium
CCAATAAAATGGGGCTTATTTTAGTAGATACTAAATATGAATTTGGTTTGTGTGATGGAAAAGTTTTTTTATTGGACGAAATTCATACACCCGATTCTTCACGTTATTTTTATTTGGAGGGTTATAACGAAAGACAGGAGAAAGGCGAAGAACAAAAACAATTAAGTAAAGAATTTGTTCGCCGATGGTTGATAGATAATGGGTTTCAAGGCAAAGAAGGACAAACCATTCCAGACATGAACGAGGAGTGGGTTAAAGAAATTTCTGACCGTTATATTGAGCTTTATGAAAAAGTAACAGGTGATAAATTCATTAAACATCCCACTGATAATTTAGCTGCACGCGTAGAAAAAAACATACTTTCTGCCTTATCTAAATTATAGTTTTTTAATATTTAGGCGCTCTTAAAATTCGTACTTTTACAGAGTTTCCAACATTTTTAAACAGTGCATGGGATATATGCACTGTTTTTTTATTTTTACACTAATTATAATTTAACAGAAATAAATATGTATCAAAAGATCAGCAATAATATTCTTGAAACTATTGGCAATACACCATTAGTAAAAATTAATAACATTACTAAAGATTTGCCATGCACCGTATTGGCAAAAATAGAAACTACTAATCCTGGCAATTCAATTAAAGACCGTATGGCTCTTAAAATGATCGAAGACGCTGAAAAAGACGGGCGTTTAAAACCGGGTGGAACTATTATTGAAGGGACCAGTGGAAACACAGGAATGGGATTGGCCATTGCCGCGATCATTAAAGGATACAAATGTATTTTTACCACAACTGATAAACAAAGTAAAGAAAAAGTGGATGCATTGCGTGCATTCGGTGCTGACGTAATTGTTTGCCCGACAGATGTAGAACCGGAAGACCCAAAATCCTACTATTCTGTTTCATCGCGTTTAGTAAGAGAAGTTCCTAATTCATGGAAACCGAACCAATACGATAATCTTTCTAATACGGCTGCTCATTACGAACAAACAGGCCCTGAAATCTGGGAACAAACGGAAGGCAAAATCACTCATTTGGTGGTTGGTGTTGGAACAGGCGGAACCATTAGTGGAACTGGTAAATATTTAAAAGAAAAAAATCCAGATATTAAAATATTAGGAATTGATACATATGGTTCTATTTTCAAAAAATTAAAAGAAACAGGAATCATAGATAAAAATGAAATTCATCCTTATATCACAGAAGGTATTGGTGAAGATTTTTTACCTGAAAATGTAGATATCAACCTGATCGATCATTTTGAGAAAGTAACCGACAGAGATGCTGCTATCATGACGCGCCGTATTCCTCGCGAAGAAGGAATTTTTGCCGGAAACAGTGCAGGTTCAGCAATGGCCGGTATCATGCAAATGAAGAACATGTTTAAAAAAGGTGATGTAGTTGTGGTTATCTTTCATGATCACGGTACTCGTTACCTTGGAAAAATGTTTAATGACGATTGGATGAGAGACAGAGGATTCCTTGAAATCAAAAAACCAAAAGCGATCGATCTTATTTCTTCACATAAAAATCAAAAATTACTAACCGTCGAATCAACTGCAACCATCACTGATGCCCTTGGTATTATGAATAAATATGGAATCTCACAGATACCTGTGAAAAAAGGCGAAGAATTTGTTGGCTCAATAAATGATACGTTTTTATTTTCGAAATTGATTGAAGATAATTCGCTTAAAACAAAACAGGTAGCTGATTTGATGCAGGCACCATTTCCTTTTGTGAATGACCAAACACTGATGGAAGATATTTCAAAATTAATCACACGTGAAAATAATGCGGTTCTTATGACTGATTTAGCAGGAACAACACACATTATTACAAAGCATGATTTAATTCAGGGAATATCTCAAATGAGTAATTAACCATTTATCAGCGGCTACATCTGCTCACAAAAATTAACAGATTTATGAAATGAATATATCGTAAATTAGTTTTATA
>JANPOX010000111.1:0-5218 GCA_031428235.1 Bacteroidia bacterium
ATTTGAAACGATATTTTGAAGAACAGAGATTAACATTTTCTCATCTGCAAATACGCTTTCATTTTCCTCGATTTCATGATGAAGATTGATGGTGTTTATTGACGATGTTTCTTTCAATGTCTCAAAAACTTTATTGACATATTTTGAAAGTTGAATTTTAGCAGGAGTAAATACATCTGAGGCATATTTAATTCTTGCCCATTCAACCAGGTAGTCAAGCATATTCAATTCATCTGTAGAGGCCTTGTGTAACTGTCCCAGCATTTGCTTTACCGTTTCAGGCTTCATTCTTTCAAAGTTTTCCTGCAGGTATTTTGTACCCTGTATTATCCCGGCTAACGGACTTCTTAAATCATGAGACAAAATTGCCAAGATACTTTCTTTGTGAGTATTGAGTTCTTCAAGCTCCTTTATATACTTTTTTACTGCTTCCTCGGTATTTTTTCTTTCAGTTAAATTCCGTAAAATCTTCACATACCCAAGGAGTTCACCTTCCAAACCAGTAAAAGGAAAAACCAATCCATAAGCATAAAACTCATGCCCATCTTTACAAACATGCCATCTGTTATCGACTGCTCTGCCTTCTTTTAAGGCATTATCGATTTCTACCTTTGGAATGCCACTTTTTTTATCTTCTTCTGTGAATATTATATCAAAAGGTTGCCCCATAGCTTCTTCTGAAGTATGTCCAAAAATTGTGGCCGATCCGGAGCTCCAGCTGTTAATATTTAATTCTTTATCAAGTGTAAATATGGAGTAATCCTGCAAGCTATCAATCAACTGGCTATAAAACTCAGCAGTTGGTATGTACATGTTTTTAAGAATTTTCTGTTCGGGTTTTTCGTTTTTCATAAAAAATATTTAAAGGATTTGTCAGTAAAATAACCGGGTATTAAATAGAAATACTTCATTCCAATAATCTGAACTATTTTTTTTCAAAGTTAAAAAAATAATTGAAATATTATTACAACTAACCGGTTAATTTAGACTTCTATGGTATATCTGACATTAAGGAAAACATTATAAGTGTCATGAGTTTCCAATTGTTTTTATAAAAATAAAAACTGATATTGGTACAAACATTTCACGGATGACAAAAACTAATTGGCCAACTGCTTTACAACCCTTACTGGACAAGTATAAAGGAAAGAAACATCCTTTGGAATATAAAAATACTTACCAGCTTTTGGTGATGGTGATCCTCTCGGCGCAGGATTCAGATCGACACATCAATTCACTGGCACCGGCTTTGTTCAAAGAATTTCCGAATTTAAAAGTACTGGCAAATTCTAATAAAGAATCACTGATTCCTTTTATTTCGAAAGTACGTAATTTTGGTAACAAAGCGAATTGGATCCTTCAGATTGCTAAAACACTAAAGGAAGATAAAAATATTCCTTTGACCATGGAAGCTTTAACTGCTCTTCCTGGTATTGGTAGAAAATCTGAAAATGTGATCATGCGCGAATCCGGTGTGAAAGCGGAAGGTATTATTGTGGATCTTCATGTAGTCCGTGTAGCTCCGCGTTTAGGAATTGCTGCAGGAACGGATCCCAAAAAAATTGAAACACAATTGATGGAAGTTATGCCTGAAAATACCTGGGGCGAGGTTGGGATGGCTATTTCTTTTTTAGGAAGAGAAAACTGCCGGCCAACCAATCCTATGCACAATGAATGTGTTGTGAGACAGCACTGTGAGTATTGTAAAACAAATAATGGGAATGTTCCTGTTAAACAGTCAGTCGCTAAAAAGGAAATTGCGAAGAAAGAAGTAATAAAGAAAGTTGAACCAAATAAGTTGCCTGCTAAGAAAGTAATTCATAAGAATGCTATGATTAAAAAGACTGCATTGAAAAAAGTAGCAACCAAGAAAATTGATGCTAAAGGAAAAAAGTAGAAGGTTATTCAAATTATATTTGGTCATGCCGAACTTGATTCGGCATCTCTAAGAATTAATTTGTGGGCGGATGAGATTCTGAATCAAGTTCAGAATGACTTTAAAACATATTTCTTCTATTCAATCACCACTTTTTGCCCCATTCTTTTTTCATCGAGCCAGACTTCGAGAAAATATATTCCTTTTGCTTCGTGACTTAGATCAATCTTCATTTCATTTTTATAAAATAGTTCGGTGCGGATGCATTTCCCGATGGCATTATAAATACACAGTTTTTTTTCTTTTAAATCATTTGAAATGGCAAGTGTAAATAATCCCGGCGAAGGATTGGGAAATAATTTAAGTTCAATTTCCTTATCGCTTGTTTTTATTCCGGTAAATGTTGTTGGTGTAAATTCCCATAAATCTTTTTCAAGAAGCGGGTAGGGAGAATTTCCATAATGTCCACCGGTTGAAATGTATCCTTTGTTTCCAATCCTCAGAGCAATTGCCATACATCTCCCCGTTCCAATAAAATCGGACAATGCAGTCCAGGTATCAGTTAACTGTTCCCACTCCCAAACAGATTGAAGTGAATTCCCAAGGTTATCTTTTCCTGTCATTATATATGCTTTGTTACCTATAGAAAACGCAGAAATTCCAATACCGGATGTTCCACCAAATGAAGTTTTTTGTGTCCAGGTGTTTGTTGTTTGATCCCATTCCCAAAGGTCCTGCAAGGCTTCAGTGTTTAAACCACCCACCACATAAGCTTTATTTCCAATAGTAAAACAGGCAGCAAAAGTTCTTTGGGTTCCCGGAAAATCAGCTTTTTTACTCCAGGTATTGGTTAACTGGTCCCACTCCCATAAATCATTCAATGGGTTTCCATTACCGCCGGTTACAATATATCCTTTGGTACCAATAGAAAATCCTACTCCTTGTGCTCGGGGTCCTCCACCCAAATCTGTTTTTTGAGTCCATTGATCGGTGACAGAATTATACTCCCAAAAATCATTTTGCCAGCCTGATGCATTTCCACCACCACCAACATAACCTTTGTTACCAATAGAGAATGATAGCGCATCAAAACGTGGTCCTCCCGGAAAATTTGCTTTTTGTACCCAGGAATTATTTAATTGATTCCATTGCCATAGATCTTCCGTGCCCAAGCGATTGGAAGTAGTTTCCCCGGTACCCAAATACAGGCAATTATTAATTGAAAATCCTATGGCACGGTTTCTTGCTTCGCCTGTGAGACTTGCTTTTTGAACCCAGGGGTTTTGGCCGTATACTTTAAGTAAACTAAGAGATAGGAATATATAGAAAAGTACAAATGGTCTCATAAGAAGTACAGCGATTACACAAAGCTAAGACCACAATTTCCGGAATGTTTTTATTTTCGTTATGCCTTACAGTTCAATCGGTCAGTAAATCATTGTAAAGGCTGCATCCCCTATTTTTTTAGCCAAGAAATTAAATTCTTCTTCGTATGTTTGAATACTACAAGTGATGAAAAACAGCTTACTATTTATATTTTTATTTTCTGTCTATTCTGTTTCATCCCAGGACTCCTCAAAAATTTACAACCTCATTGATCAGAGTAATGAATTCCTGAAAAAAAATGATGTGGAACAGGCATTAAAATCTGCCCGCCAATCATTCACTTTAAGTCAAAAATCACAAAATAACAGAGGTATTGCTTCAGCAGCTAATCAGTTGGCTTATATATTTGAAACCCGGAGTAATTACGATAGCGCCAATTTTCATTTGGAGAAAAGCCTTTTTGTTGCCAAAAAAAACCATCTTAAAAATGAACTGGCCGTGGCGCATAATTTATCCGGACTTGTATTATGGCACCAGAGCCGATACAAAGAAGCCTTGCCTCATCATGCTCAAAGTCTGGAATTATTCAGGAGCACTAAAAATCAGAAAGGGCTTGCGGACACTTACGCCAAAACCGGCAATGTGTATTATGACCTGAGTGATTTCCCAAAGTCACTGGAGAATTTTTTACAGGCACTTAAAACTTATAGCAATATTAACGACAGTGCAGGTATTGCTGATGTCTGCAACTACATTGGCAAGGTTTATAACCGCCTGAATGAAAAGGAATCTGCCAAGAAATATTTATTTAAAGCCTTAAGTCTACACCAGCGCTTACAGAATAACCGTGGTATTGCTGTTTCTTATAACGGATTAGGGAATGTCTTTATGGATAACCACGATTTGATAAAGGCCCTAAAATTTTTTGAAAAGAGTAAGGATTATCATCAGTTTGGCGGCGACCAGATTGGAATTTCTGTCGCGGATATCAATATCGGAACCATTTATGATATGATGTCTTCTTTGTCCGATGATTCTTTATCGATTGTTGGGCTTAACATTCATTACAGATCTGTAAACCCCATTCGTAAAAGCATCCTTGATTCGGCAAAATTATATTTTCAAGGCTCTGTGGAAATTAACAGCAGGGTAGGGAACCAGTTTGGGTTGATCTATGGTTATAATGGTATTGGAGATGTGTTTATGAAAGAACAGGATTATAAAAAGGCCGTTCCTCAGTTTCAGAAAGCTTATTCTATTTCTAAAAATCTGAAAGCTGTCAGTGAGCAATATGAATCAGCCAAACGGCTTGCTAATTGTTATGAGTTATTAAACAATAAAGACAGTGCTTATTTTTATTTAAAAACATACACACATCTCAAAGAAGAGGTTGTTGGTGAGGAAAGGCAACGCGAATTATTCAGAAAAGAAAGCCAGTATGAATATGATAAACAACTAGAAAAACAAAAATTAATCAAAGAAGCACGCGAGGCTATTGTCGCAGAAAAGGAAAAACGACAGAGGTTGATTATCGTTGGAATAGTTATCGTTTTGTTGATTGTGATTTATTTTGCCATTGTTTTAAATAAGCGGTTAAGAACTACGCGTCAACAAAAGCAATTGATTGAACAACAAAAATTTAGTTTAGAGCAAAAGAATAAAGAGATCATCGACAGTATTACTTATGCCAAACGGATTCAGGATGCGATGCTGACCTCAGGCACTTACATTGAAGAAGAAATAAAAAAATTAAATGCAGAAAGCTTTATCGTATTTAAACCAAAAGACATTGTGAGCGGGGATTTTTACTGGTTTCACGTGGACGGTAAAATTTTGTATTATATGACAGCAGATAGTACGGGTCATGGTGTTCCAGGAGGTTTTATGAGTATGCTGGGCATTAATTTATTAAGTGAAATTGTGATTGAACGGAAGATCAAAGATCCCGGAACAGTGTTGAATCAATTAAGGGAGGAAATCATCAGGTCTTTGAAAACAGATGATGGTTATTCCATG
>JANPOX010000112.1:0-13580 GCA_031428235.1 Bacteroidia bacterium
AATGATTTGATTAAGAAGAAAATAATTAATAGATATTATTATAAAAGAAAAAACAACTATCCCAATTAAAACATCTTTAAGAATTTCTTTTATAGTTTTATCATTCTGACTAAAAAGAAAGAGAAGATAACTTATGACTAATGATATCCCAACAAACCGCACCGAAACCAGCATTCCCAGCAAAACTGGTAACAGATATTTTACCCATTTTATTGGACTTGACGTCAGATGCAGAATCCAATAGAAAATAGCAATAAATAAAAATTCCGGAACCACTTCAGATTTTAATCTTAGAAATAAAAAATTATAAAACACACAGAGTGTTCCAATTAAACTTACTGTAATCGAAAAATGGCTCGATAGAAATATGAAAAAACACAATCCTGCGAGGATGTAACAGATCGAAATCAGATCCACATAATTCTGAATGCAACTAGTTGGGGTAAGAATGCTTAATAAAAGTGAAAAAGCAAGGCTGCGTTTCGGACTGCTGTATTCCTCGATATTCAAAACCTGCTTATAGTTGCCTGAAGGTGAATTAATTTGCTGTGCCTGGTAGATATATTGTGCAAAATCATCTCCCCAATCAGGGTACTTTTGACTATGAATAGAATAAGTTGGAATAAGAACAATAACCAACATCACTAAATAAAATATTTTTTGGTTCTGAAAAATTAAAGGGAAATAATGACGCATTATTGAATTTTAAGTTTCAGTTTATGAATATCTTTTAACGTATTCTTCACTCTGCTCCGTATTCCAGGCCCTTCTTCCGTTTCACTCATATAATTTAAAACTATCAAAAGTTCGTTTAATAATTCAGGATATGGTTTAGCAATATTAAAAATGACAGTTATTGCAAAAGCTCTTACTGCTATAGCCTCAATAGGATTCTTAACATATTCGAAACATTTATCCAGTATAAATGCCTTACTCTTTGTGGGTACGGAATGCTTTTGAAATAACCTTAATGTATTTCTAATAACACCATTATGAAGGCCTTTATTTTTTAACCGATTAATCAGTTTTACATGGTAAGGTTTAATGCAATTATAATCCAAATCACTACAATGAGCCATAACCCACATAGCACGGCTACTCAACAAATGGTTTTTTTCAAATGCCAGAGATATTAAGTCTGCCACCTGATTATTTTTTAAAATTGTTTTAGCCAGATCGGGAGCTTTAAAATCTCTGATATCGGCTATGAGTTCCTCCTTAATATTTATTTTCAGTATTTTCACTAATTAAAAAAATCCCTTTGTGTTTTATCAAATTATATGTAAACTCGTGTAAATTTAGCAAAAATAAATGAGTGCCTTTGTACCGGATATAGAAACAGGATCAGTAATTGCAATCAAAGAATTCCAGGAAAAAAAACTGGCTGAATTGCTGTCTTATGTCAATACACATTCTGTATTTTATAAAGCACGATTTAATGAAAAACAAATTGATATTTCAGAGATAAAAACACTGGACGACCTAAAAAAAATTCCAGTAACATCCAAAGATGACCTTTACAATCACAACCTGAATTTTATCTGTGTGAGTTCTGATAAGATCATTGATTATGTAACAACCAGCGGAACGTTAGGAGACCCTCTGACTTTTGTTTTGACTGATAAAGATCTTGACCGCCTAGCTTACAACGAACATATATCATTAGCGTGTGCGGGCGGTAATAAAAATGATATTTACCAATTGATGACTACCCTTGACAGGCGATTTATGGCCGGAATGGCCTATTTTTTAGGCTTAAAAAAAATGGGTGCTGGTGTTGTGAGAGTTGGAAACGGAATGCCAGAATTTCAATGGGATACTATCAATCGTTTAAAACCTACCATTGCCATTGCGGTTCCCTCTTTCTTATTAAAATTGATTGAATTTGCCGAACAACATAATATTGATTATAAAAATTGCAGCATCAAAAAAGTGGTATGTATTGGGGAACCAATTCGCAATGAAGATTTTACATACAATACTTTAGGAAAACGCATTACTGATAAATGGCCGTTACAATTATTCAGCACTTACGCTTCAACGGAAATGGGTGCAGCTTTCACAGAATGTGAGGCGGGAAAAGGCGGGCATTTCCATCCTGAATTATTGATCGTTGAATTTTTAGATGATCAGGATGAACCAGTGAAAGATGGTGAGGCGGGAGAACTAACGGTTACAACATTAGGTGTGGAAGGTATGCCGTTGATCCGTTTTAAAACAGGAGACATTTGTAAAGTTCATTATGAACCTTGCACTTGTGGCAGAACTACGCTTCGCATCAGTCCTATTTTAGGACGTAAACAACAAATGATCAAATTTAAAGGTACCAGTTTATATCCGCCGTCGCTATATGACATTTTAAATACTGTTCCTTACATTAAAAATTTCATCATTGAAGTTTACACTAATGATATTGGCACGGACGAAATAGTGATCAACATTGGAGCAGTTAATCCTCCTGAAAATTTTGATAAAGAACTAAAAGATCATTTCCGTGCTAAACTTAGAGTTGCACCTACTATTGTTTTACATAGCCCCGAAAGCATTAGTAAACAACAGTTACCCGAAATGAGTAGAAAACCAATAACTTTTATTGATAGAAGATGAAGAAAATATTATTTTTTATCTCCTTAATTATTTTATCTATTCATTTTTTAAATGCGCAAACTTACTGTGCGTTAGTTTCATTAGATAATGACAGGCAGGCATATATTGATTTGAAAGGAAATATAACCTACTTACAAAAATTGGATAAATTTGATGAACATATATTCACTTTTAAATGTGGGTTGGGTAGAATGAGAAATAATCTACTTTACTATTTCATTAATTCATCAGGAAAAATTTTATCCCCACCACTATTTGATAAAGCTGAAGATTTTAATGAAGGTCTGGCTGAAGTTAGAATAAATGGGAAATGGGGTTTTATCAATACAGATTTTGAAATTGTTATTAAGCCACAATTTTTTGATTCTCATAAATTTTCATGTGGGTTATCTGTAATAAGTCAAAATGGAAAACATGGCTATATGAATACTAATGGGGTAAACGTTATAAAGCCGCAATTTGACAGGGTTAGTCATTTCGTAAATAATAAAGCATGGGTTTTAACTAACGGCAAATGGGGATGCATCAATAAAGCAGGTAATTATATTATTACTCCATTTTATGCAGATACTAAGGATTTTAACGAAGGGTATTCTTGGGTAAAAAAAGATCAGTTATGGGGACTAATTGATTCTACCGGTAATTATTTAATTAAACCAGATGAAAGAAATCCTTTGATCTATGCTCATAATGCTACTTTTAAAAATTTTGCAGATTTTCACAATGGTTTAATGATTTGTAACGTAAATAAAAAAACAGGTTACTGTAATAAAACTCTAATAAAAGTTATACCAGCAAAGTTTGACAAGGCTTTTGATTTTGATAATGGACAAGCTTGCGTGAAATTTGAGGGGAAATGGGGCATAATAGATACAACTGGTGCATTTATTATACAACCAAAATTTGCTGACATTAAATTAGGATCCAATCAATTATACCCAGCTAAAAATGAAGAAGAACTATGGGGCTATATCAACGAAAACAGTGAATGGATTATTAAACCTCAGTTTACAAAAGCTTATCGCTTTGAATTGACAATAAATTAATAGAAGACAGAAGATAATGAAACACTATACAGCAAAAGCCCCTGAAAAATATAGCGAATTTGCCAAAGAATTTAACTTTGAGCTTTTAAGACCTTATTACGATACGGAATCCAAAGAAGTTATGGAACGGATTGCGCAGTATGACTCTTATCATAAGGCCATGGCATATTTATGGCCTGAGATGAGCAAGGAACAAATGATTGAAAAAGCATTGAATACAAAGTCGCCATACGAATTTCAAACTGGTTACATGCGAGATGCCATTTGGAAAATTGTGAATTCAACATCTGCAGGCTTAACCTGGAGTGGACTCGAAAACCTGGATAGAAATGGTGCGTACCTTTATATTGCCAATCACCGTGATATTTTATTAGACAGCGCTATCCTACAAATTATTTTAGATAGAGAAGAATTTGAAACTTCTGAAATAACCTTCGGATCAAATTTAATGGATAATGGTTTTATAACAGATTTTGGCAGGATGAACAGGATGTTTACTGTTAAAAGAGAAGGGACTGTTAAGGAGTTATATGATATCTCCCGGCAGTTAAGTGCTTATATCCGTCATGTGATTATGGATAAAAATACGAGCGTATGGATTGCTCAGCGTAATGGCCGGACAAAAGATGGAAACGATATCACACAAACCGGTTTATTGAAAATGTTAAACCTGAGTGGGGACAATGATTTCATAAAAAGCTTTTCTGAATTAAATATTGTTCCACTTACCATTAGTTTTGAATATGAACCCTGCGATAATTTAAAAGTACAGGAATTGTATTTATCTACATTGCACACTAAATATTTAAAAGGGCCGGGCGAAGATTTGAATAGTATTTTAACCGGCGTTAAACAACCCAAAGGAAAGATTCATGTTGCTTTTGGCAAACCCATCCAAGAAGAGTTACATGAAATTAATAAAGTCAATAATGAAAATGAAAAAATAAAATTATTAGCTTCTCATATTGATAAATGTATTTATCAAGGCTATAAGCTTAACCCCGTTAATTATATTTCTTACGATCTATTAAATCAAACTAATGTTTTTGAGAATAACTACAGCACGCAAGAAAAAGAAGATTTTTTAAATTACATAGATCAAAAAATAAAAAACATGACCGGCGAACCGGAAGTTCTTAAAAACATTTTTTTAACCCTCTATGCTAATCCGGTGGTGAATAAATTGCACTAGGTTGTTTCTTTTTTAAAACAAAAAACCCCTTTAATAAAAATTAAAGGGGTTTTTATTTATATTAATCTAATTACTCAAATTTAATTTTAGAAAAACGGTCTTGCCCGCGATCTTCAGTATAAATAAAGATCTCATTATTAGAACTCTGAACAAAGATTTCTGTATCTGAAGGAGGCATAAATTGAGGATTACGCTCTTGAATAGGAGCAAAACAAAAATCATCATTTTTCATAAGTACCGTTCTCTTAGTTACTTTTCCATCTTTTAAAGACATAGTATTACAAACGAAATTAGAACCATGGATTCCTTGTACTGCTTTTAAATCCTTTGGCTCAAAATCAGCTTTTTCATAACGCTCTATATTTTTAGGATGATCATCATTTAAGATGTATAAATTTTTAGAAGTTGCTACAGCAATATATTGTTTAAATACATGCGCCGCACCCTGAACTGTCATCATATTACGTAAAGGCGCGTTTCTGATCCACTCAAACTCACCTTTTGAATTTAATTTTGCAACTATTACATCCATATACTCATATACATAATATCCATTACTAGATCCCATTGCGGCACCCATAACTCCCATACTACTATTATTATTTTGGCGGTATTCTTCGCTATATTGCTCTCCAACATAGTACACAGCATCTCCAACCGGTAAAATATAATCCAGTTTATATTTAAAATATTTTGAACGGCGTGGATTTGATTCCAGAGCCAACAATAAAGCATCATCAAAAAATTTAACTGCTTTTGCTGCCACTGTATTAGTCGTAGTATTTACTTTAAAACTAAAGACTCCACATTTAACCAAGTCACGGCCTTTACGTTCAACCACATCTTTCAAAAATCCCCCTATTACTAATTCATTTTCATTTGCTTTTGAAAATTCAATATCTCTTACATAATAATCATCATCAAAACCCAAATCTAATTGTTTTGGTTGTTGGTCTGCAGCGGCTAGAGAAAACACTTTCAATTTATATTTTTTCTCTTTTGTTGTAGAATTTTTTGCCAACTCAGTCATACAATAATAGATGTTATCGTTATTGTCTAAATGCATGCCTATATATCCATAGCTGTCAAATTTAGTTGCATCAAGGCCAAAAAGTGCAGCGGCAAAGCCTGCTCCCCATGAACCACTTGCATTGAGATTTTGCTGTACTGTTTTAGTCCATAATTTCTTCTGACTTGCTGCATCCATCAAAATAATATCTGTTTTATAAGTATCATCTTTAGTTGCTTTATGAGAAGCTTTAATTACAAATTTAGTCGCAGCTTTGTTTGAGTAGATATCAAAATCTACAAATTCGTAATGATCTGAATTAATGGCGATTATTTCTTTCAGTTGTTCTGAAACTACTCCAGAGGAAGAAACGGTCTGAAAAAACAAAGTCATTTTATCTGCTTTCTTATCATATTCTCTTCTGAAAATAAACACATTCCCTTGCGCATATTCCACATCTTCAATCTTAGTTTTATTCTCTTCACTCAAATTCACTTCTTTAGAGAACAAAGCCTTTAAAGTCTTCTTATCATATTTTTCAACAATAAAAGATGTTCCTTTTCCTTTACTTCTTACACGATAACTATAAAAACTGTTTTCGTCGCCCCCAAGCATACGGTTCATTTTATTATCTTTATCGTTATCTAATGCAGGCCCATCAGCCATTTGCACTTGAGCAAAAGCAATACTGCTCATTGCCAAAAAGCATGTTGTGAATGTTTTTAATTTCATAAATTAAGATTTAAGATTAATTTTTTATTTTCAATTATAAATATAGAAAAATTATCTAAATCGAATTACAAATATTTATTTATTTGTTTAAATATCTTTGGTTTCTTAGGATTTAAAATATTCGAAGCATTCATTCTTATGAAATTGCCTTAGGCGGGCAAACAGATAATGTTGGTTCAGAAGAATCAACCTTAAAACTATCAACCGATAGTGCAAAAGCAGTTTAAGTTACCTGGTTTCAAAAGCAATAGCACAATCGCGAATAAGTTCTAATGGCTACGGCAAATAAAAACCTGTTGTAGAAAATGACACAAAAAAACATAAAACCCTTAATAGACGAGTGAATTTACGATCATAAAAACATAGACAAAGTTTACTAAAATAAAAAGGAGCAGTTTATTTCCTGCACATATATAGCAACTCTCCTTTAGGGAGTCTATATCTTTCCACTAAATCGGCTGGTATTTCCCTTGTATAGTCTTCCACAGTAACTTTAAAACCCGCCGCTTCAAGCTTATCTTTATAATCCAACCCAAATAAGCGAACATGATCTTTTTGCCAGAAATGAATTTCTCTATCCTTCTCACTGGTAATACTTTTGTCTTCGTAGGTTTTATTGCGGTTGGTATCCTGAGGGATCTGAAAAATTCCAAATCCACCGGACTTCATCATCCGGTACAATTCACGCATACATTGATCTGCATCTTCAACGTGTTCCAAAACATGATGACAAAAAATCACATCAAAGGAATTATCAGGAAAAGGTGCGTGATGCAAATCAAAATGATGGTCTGCTATTGGGGAATTATAATCGCCGGTTACATATTCCAGGTTCGGCATTTTCTTAAACAATTTATAAAAGCATTGTTCCGGAGCTATATGCAACAACTTATGCTTAGCGGTAAAGAAATTGGTTTTATTTTTTAAATACAGCCACAACAAACGATGTCTTTCTAACGATAAACTTCCGGGACATAATGCATTATCGCGGGCTACACTTTTACTATAACCATAAGGCAAAAATTTGCGATATGTTTTGCCGCTGATAGGATCCTCAAATCTATGACCGTAATAAAGAAGCGGTGCAATTTTACTGAATATCAAACTTAATTTGATTAAGATTGGTCGCGGGATCGTCCGAAGGATAAAATGAAACATTAGTTTTTATTTATTTCTATAATGATGGGTACTATATTTTTTGATGAGGCATTGGCTTCAAACTTCACTTTTTCATCCACTTTAAATTCTACATCTGTGATCAGGTCATCTGAAATTAGTTCATTGATTCGTGACTGAAAATCTTTTGATTGATCGGCATTGAATTTTTCATTCATTGCTTTATAATCCAATTGATTTTTTGATATCAATACACAAATATAATCTTTTGTTCCTTTCTCATCCGGACTCATACTTTGATCTCTCGGAAAAACCCGAGTACCAGTGACACCACAATAAGCGGAATGTTTTGGAGTATATGGAAATAAAACATAGCTGCTGTTATCTGTTTCTTTACCAAAAATATAAATATAACACTCGATGTTATTTTTAAATTCAACTTTGAATTTTGTACCCATTTTCACCAGTTGCACAGTGCTATAAAGATTATTTCCTTTATTGATTAAAGGAATGTAACTTTTGCTTTCTTTTTCTATCAATGCTAAAGAACAACTTAACTTGTCTTTACTTGTTCTATCAGGCATTGGATATAAGCCATAAGCTTCATTCGTAAAGCTTACAAAATCATTATAACTTATCCATGCGCGGCCGTTCTTTCCCCATTTAGTTCCCCAGCTGTTTTGAATCAAAAAAGCACCATCCTTGTCAAAATAAAAATCATCATAGCCAATAATACACATGCAATGCCCTCCGAAACCATTTTTATCATAATCATGATTTTCAGGAATCCATGTGTCTTTGCCTTCCATATCCTGCATAAAAGTACCACCAACACTCATACCAATAACAACAGGGGCATTATGTGCCAGGTTTTGCCGGATAGCATTTACATCACACGTATAATCATCTCCACTTATGGATAAACGATTAGCTCCTTTCATTTTAAATTGAGACGCTTCTTTTAAAATATAATTATCAGGTTGTTTGGAACATGAATTTTCATCATAAGGAAATTTATGCAAAGGTACAGAACCTTCTTTGGTCATCAGGTCAATGGCTTTATCAATATAAGTTCCCTGGCAATCCTGCATTCCAATTTGATTGTAGGTAAAGGCAGGGCTAAACACAATCTGATTGGGATCTTGTCCGGTATTCACTGCTTCTAAAATAGTACGCGCAGCATATGTACTTCCCCATCCTACGCATGAACCTTGTTGTCCCTGATCACCTGCGGTAGGCGCAAAACGCTCCAAAGAGACACGCTCCGGCAATTGCTCATCCGGACTTAATGATGCATAAACATTTGTGCTATCATACACTGCAGGGTCAAGAACGGCACCGGTACCATATGAAGATTTTTGTTCCTGAGAGGATGAACCTCCACTGCAACCTCCTCTGAATAAATAAAAAGCACCACCTATTAATAAAAGTGGTATTCCAATTTTTGGATAACGAAATAAAAAAGTGAGAATAAGCCAAATAAAATTACCACCGCCTCCAGCTGATCCGGAACCCGAATTTCTCCCTTGCTTTCCACCCCACCCTGAATTAGAATCATTGTCATTTGACATTCGAATGGGCATAGTTTCCGATTTAGATTAAGGGATAAAAATACACAAAAACATGGGCTTATTAAATGAGCTAACCATAATTAATTTGCTATTTTTGTAAACCTTTGTAAGAAATATGGCGAAATCTGCAACACCTAAAAATACTTCTACCTCATTTTCAAACACTAAAACTTTGTTTGACAAAATAGAATCCTGGGGATTGAATAATGATAAAACATTGCTTTTTATATTTTTGGGGTTATCTCTGTTTTTTTCTTTCATGCTATTTAATGCGCGTATCAGTGAAGCACATGATGATGCGCTTTACCTTGAAGGAGGTTGGCGCTACGTAAGCGAATTCCCAAATTATTTTTATACTCAAAATGCTCCGTTATATGTTTTGTTTCTGGGATTAATGACAAAATTGTTTGGCTTTAAATTATTACTGTTCAAGTTGTTCAATGTTGTTTTTAATTTCTTCGCAGTTTACTTTTTCTATAGATCATTCAATAAGCGCATCCCTTATTTAGTTCTTATTCCAGTGATGGTATTTGTGAGCTGCAATCATTTAATACAATATTATGCCAGCATGACTTTTACGGAAGCCTTCTTTTTGTTTCTTCAATCTTTATTTTTCTTTTGGTTTTTTAAATTATATGATGCCTTACAAATAGAACCTAACGGGCAAAAACATTGGAAGTTATGGTTAATGTTAGGCCTCTTTACTTTTTTAATTGCAACTTGTAAAAGCGGTGCTATTGTAGCGGTTCCGGTTATTATTTTATACTTTTTAATGGAGAGGCAATGGAAAAATGCCGGTTTTGCTTTCGCAGGATATTTAGCTATTAAAATACCATATGAGCTATTAGTGAAAATTATTTGGGGTGCACAAAATCAATTCAGTGGCCAGGGCAAAATTTTATTACAAAAAGATCCTTATGATAAATCATTAGGCAATGAAGATCTGGCTGGCTTTATAGGAAGATTTTTCGGTAATTGTAATTTGTATTTAGGTAAACGCTTTTATGAATTACTTGGCTTACGTGAGGAACTAACCAGGTCTTTAGAATCACAAGCGGAAGCAGACAAATTAAATAAGGCCTATAGCTATTTAGCTTTCTTTTTAGTAGTTATTCTTCTGATAGCATTGTTCAAAGTATTTAAACAAAAAAATAAGCCCATGATTTTCTTTGGTTTATTTACAGGTGCACAATTATTGTTATCATTTCTTATTCTTCAAACACGCTGGGATCAACCTCGTATTGTTTTAATTTGCATGCCTGTTATGTTGATTTTAATCTATCTCCTTTTCTATGATAGTGTGAAAAAATCAGGCATGGGCCAAAATCTTTACATCGTATTCGTATTAACTCTCAGCGTTTCTGTTTTCATATCTGCTTTTAAAAGGGGAATGGTTAATGTACCAATCGTAAAGAAAAATTTAGCCGGAGATATTTATTACGGTTATACCCCTGACTGGAAAAACTTTTTAAAATGCAGTGAATGGTGTGCTGATAGTTTACCTAAAAATACTTTGGTGGCTAGTCGCAAAGCTCCAATGAGTTTTGTATATGGAAAAGGAAAAAAATTCTTCCCAATCTATAGTGTAATTACAAAAGACTCTTTAACACAGCAATCACAGCCTGACAGCGCTCTTGCTTTTTTTGCATCCAAAGGCGTTACCCATATTATGGTTGGAAGTTTGAGGATTAATCCAAAAGAAAATTCAGGACAGGTCATTAATACGGTACATAATATCATACAGCCAATTATGGAAAAATATCCTGATAAATTAAAACTGATTCATACAGAAGGTTTATCAGAACAATCTTATTTATTTGAAATTACAAAATAATGGCTTCTTCTTTTAGTATAGCGCTTGGTAATTTCTTATACAAAATTTGTTTCCCTGTATATAAGGTTACTTATAAATCGTTCAAGGAAAAACAGGATGCGTTTGAGATTTCCTTAATGCGAAAATATATTAATCCGGGAGATAATGTTCTTGATATTGGCGCCAACATTGGTTTTTATGCTGAAATTCTTTCTGGTATTGTTGGTGAAAAAGGAAAGGTTCACTGCTTCGAGCCTGATACAACAAATTTTAAACATCTTCAGAACAGGTGTAAAAAGTTACCGAATGTTACGATAAACAACAAAGCTGTTTCAGAAAAAACAGAAACAATAAAGATCTATACATCCAAAAAATTAAATGTTGATCACCGTACTTACAAACCGGATGAATATGATCGGGAGATTGATATTCACGCAATCTCTATAGATGAGTATTTAGGTCTGCCCTTCACTTTGTCTTCGCTCAGTGTAAACTCTTCCACTCAGGGTGACAAAAAAGTTAATTTCATTAAAATGGATATCCAGGGATTTGAAATGAGTGCCGTAAAAGGTATGGAGAAAACCCTGCTGAGTCCCAATTTAAAAATGTTGTCTGAATTTTGGCCATACGGTATGCGAAAAGCTGGGACAAGTGTATTGGAGTATTTTAAATTTTTAAAGCGCTTTGAATTTCATGTTTATTTAATTGATAATAAGCAACTGGTTGAATTAACGGAAGAAAAAGTAAAAACCTTTCTGGATCTTCCTGAAACTATTTATATGAACATTTTTGCCAGTAAAGAACGTGTTTAAAAAATATACCATACCATTCGATCTCGATGACCCGAAAGCCACTTTGGCGCATAGAGATATCATTTTACAAAAACCTTTTTTAAAGCAGTTATATAAAGACTGGTATAAAATATTTATACAAAAAAGTAGGGAAGTTGGTAAAGGGATTTACCTTGAGATTGGTTCAGGTGGTGGTTTTTTAAAAGAAGAATTTCCCGAAGTAGTCACTTCAGATATTTTAGAATTACCAACTGTGGATAAAGTCTTTAGTGCCGAAGAAATGCCCTACAAAGAAAATGAATTGGGATGTATCATGATGCTGAACGTGTTCCATCATATTCCCCGCCCCTATTTATTTTTAAAAGAAGCCGAAAAAACATTGTTGCCTGGAGGAAAGATCATTATGATCGAACCGGCAAATTCAAACCTGGGACGTTTTATTTATAAGCGTTTTCATCATGAGCCTTTTGAAGAAAATGGTCCGCGAGAAATAAAACCAGGCAATCCGTTAAGCAATTCAAATCAGGCATTGCCTCACATTTATTTTGAAAGAGATCTTGAGTTATTTGCTAAAGATTTTCCGAAACTGAAAATTAAAAAGATCACTTATCACTCACCGTTTATGTATGTGTTAAGTGGTGGCGTTTCCAGAAGCGCTATGATTCCCTACTTTATGTATAATCTTGCAAAAGGATTCGAATGGCTTTGCAAACCTTTCAGCAAACAATTGGGATTATTTTGTACGGTTGAGATTGAGAAGATTTAAATTATCTGTTTAAAAAATAATCTCTGAACCATTGAATTTCCTGATTTTCAATTTCAATATATTTTTCAAAAATTTTATCTCCTACCTGACTTTTAAGAGCTGAAATCCCTACATCTATTAATCTCAAACCTGTTTCTGTTAATAAAATATTATCAAAGGCTAAACCGCCAATATTTGAAGGACATTTTAAATCGCGATGAACAAAGCCTGCTTTATGCAATTTTTTTAAATTCTCTTCAAAAACATCCAACCAAAGCTCCCTAATCTCAATTTCATAAGCTCTAAAATCAATGGGGTAAATTCGCTCCATCACTAACATTTCTGCTTGTAAGGATTCATTAAAATCCAAACGAACAAATTTTACTACTAAATCATTTATAGTATTGGCAAATTTCATTTTTTCAGCTTCCGAACCTATTTCTGATCGAGTGTCACCAGTATAGAGTTTAGCAACTTCAGTTTCCGAAAGCACAATAACTGTATTATTCGAACCAGATGATAATTTACGAGGGAATTTCATAATGTTATAAAGATTTTTCTCTTCTCACAAACATCAAACCTAAAACGGTAATTCCGGCATTAATCAGGATTAGCTCATTGCCAATTTCATAAGTGGTCATCTTTTTTACAACGTAATTGGCTAGCACATAAGTTACCACCGGAGCAATGATACAAACAACAGGTACCAGTTTGTCATTTAAATGTTGTTTGGTAAATAAGCCAATTGCAAATAATCCAAGTAACGGTCCGTAAGTATAACCTGCTAACATTAAAATAGTATCAATAATAGCACGCTGATTTAAAATATCAAATACAATAATTACCAGCCATAAAACAACGGCAAAACCAATATGAATAAAAGTTCTACGCTTGGCTTTTTGTTTTTCTGAAAGAACACTATTTCTATCATATTCTAATATGTCGATGTATGTTGATG
>JANPOX010000113.1:0-1939 GCA_031428235.1 Bacteroidia bacterium
GAATTTATCCCGTTCCCGTTTCTGGGGCATTCCAATTCCTATCTGGACAAGTGAAGATAAAGCAGAACAAATTGTGATTGGAAGTGCTGAAGAATTAAAGAAAGAAATTGATAATTCTGTGTCTAAAGGCATGATGACTGAAAATCCATTAGGCAAATTTATTCCTGGAAATTTCAGTACAGAGAATTATGATACGTTTGATCTACATAAACCTTATGCAGATTCAATTATTTTAGAGAAGAACGGAAAAAAATTATTCCGTGAACCTGATTTGATAGATGTATGGTTTGACAGTGGCGCTATGCCTTATGCACAAGTGCATTATCCTTTTGAGAATAAAGAATTAATTGACGATAAAAAATATTACCCGGCTGATTTTATTGCAGAAGGTGTTGATCAAACCCGCGGATGGTTTTTTACATTGCATGCTATTGCCGTCATGAATTTTGATTCGGTAGCGTATAAAAATGTGGTATCCAATGGACTAGTATTGGATAAGAACGGAAACAAAATGAGCAAGCGTTTAGGGAACGCGGTTGATCCATTTGAAACCATTGAAAAATACGGAGCAGACGCAACCCGCTGGTACATGATTGCTAACGCAGCGCCATGGGATAATTTAAAATTTGATACGGAAGGAATTGGCGAAGTGCAACGTAAACTGTTTGGAACACTATATAACACTTATGGTTTTTTCGCTTTATACGCTAATGTTGATAATTTTGTCGTTGATTTAAGTAATACGGTAAACGTTAGTAACCGATCTGAGCTGGATCGTTGGATTTTATCAAAATTAAACTCATTGGTAAAAGATGTGACGGAACAATATGAAACATTTGAGCCTCATAAAGCAGCGCGTTACATCGAAGAATTTGTAGATGAACATTTAAGTAACTGGTACATTCGTTTATCACGTCGTCGTTTTTGGAAAGGGGATATGAGCGATGATAAAAAAGCCGCTTATGAAACTTTATTCGAGTGTTTAAAAACGTTATCTCAGCTAATGAGTCCGATAGCGCCGTTTTTTGCGGATTGGTTATACCAAAATTTGCAATCTCCTTCTGTTGTCACGCTGAGCGGAGTCGAAGCACAAGTGGACTCTGTCCATTTAACCAATTATCCAAAAGTGAATGAATCGTTGATCAATATCAGTTTGGAAAAACGCATGGAAATGGCTCAGAAAATTTCTTCGATGATCTTGTCGATACGAAAAAAGGAAAACCTGAGAGTTCGCCAACCATTGCAAAAAATTCGCATCCCAATCTTGGATCCTGAATTCAGACAGCATGTGGAAGCTGTTAAAGATATTATATTAGCAGAGGTAAATGTCAAAGAATTAGAATTTGTAACGGAAGAAGAAGCTCATATCGTTAAAAATTTGAAACTAAATTTTAAGACGCTCGGAAAAAAATGCGGAAAGCACATGAAAACAGTTCAGGCTTATGCAAATGATCATGGGCCTTTGATTATTTCGGGAATTGAAAAAACAGGACAATTCAAGATGAATGTGGAAGGAGAAGAGATTGTGTTGGAAGGCGAAGATGTTGAGATCATCCCCGTTGATATTCCGGGGTGGAAAGTGGCAAATAGTGGCCAGATAACAGTGGCATTGGATGTTACTTTATCAGATTTATTGAAAGAAGAAGGCCTTGCCAGAGAATTAGTAAACCGCATTCAAAACATGCGAAAAGACAGTGGTTTGGATGTAACTGACCGTATTCTGGTAAAAATACAACAAAATGATGCCTTGGATACCGCTATTCAGAATAATTTAAAGTATATTTGCGCCGAAACTCTAACAGGAGACCTACAAGTGGTACAAAATTTGTCCTCCACCACCGCAAGTTCTGTTGAAGTGGACGAATTGGTATCTACCCTTATTTCTATTGAAAAGTTAAATTAATTTTAAGTAAAGAATTATGGCAAAGAAAATTGTAAA
>JANPOX010000114.1:0-5306 GCA_031428235.1 Bacteroidia bacterium
GGGGTCAGTTTGCTCCGGTCAGATGGATGTCTATTTCAAGCGGTTAAGTGGGGTCTGTTTGACTGAATTTTCCTAAAACCAAACAAATCTTACGTCCGACAGATTTAGCGACTATTTAATTTATAAATAAGAAGATCTCAATCTACCTTTATAAAAATTAAACCATATAATATCAAAGTTATGAAGAAAATTATTTTAATTCTCACGCTTGTCCTTACCTCAATCGCTTGTTTAAAGTCGCAGGTAAAAGTTGGTGACAACCCAAATACAATTAATGCTAACTCCTTACTTGAGTTAGAAAGTACCAATAAAGGTTTCTTGCCTCCAAGAATCGCCTTAAACAACTTGTATTCTACCTCACCATTAAGCGGGACAACACCTGTGGGTATGATTGTTTATAGCTTTGGCGGGACACTCGCCAATGGTTTATATGAATGGAACGGAACTAAATGGCAAAATCTTCTTACCGCTGATCAGCCATACGCTTCAGTTACAAGTAATATAACCCAGGTTGTTACTTCTATAACAACTGCAACAGTATTGACATTCGAGATCAATGAGATTCTTAACTCAATAACCCATAGTACCCTAACCAATACTTCCCGTATAATTGTTCAGAATGTAGGTACTTATTATATAGATTTTTCTGCTCAATTATCTGGCGGTTCAGCCAGTCTCGATATTTGGTTGAGAAAAAATGGCGTTGATGTGCCAATGTCAAATACCCGTTCTGCCTTACAAAATGCATCAGATTACCGCATAATAAAAGAAACATTTATTGTAAGTGCAGTAGCAAATGATTACTTTGAATTAGTTCTATCGTCAACAAACACTTCTGCCGGTGTAACCGCTATAGCCGCTGGGACTAACCCTACTAGGCCCATCAGCCCTTCCATAAATTTTAAAATATGGAAGCTAGAAGAGTAAAAACGGTTTATTCATTAACAGGAACAATTAAAATAACGACTCTATGAAAAAAATATATGTATGTATTTTACTTTTACCTTTTTGCTTTTACACCAAAGCTCAGGATCAAGTAACAAATAATGGAAATTTAAAAATATTTACAGGCGCGTCAGTAAGTTTTTACGGAAATTTTTCTAATAATGGCACACTAACAGACAGCGGCCAAGTAGTTACATTTAGAGGAAACTCAAATCAAGTTATTTCAGGAAGTGCCGTTAGCACTTTTAAAAGACTCATAATAGATAATTCTGCCGGAATTACATTACAGCAAAATATTGCTATTACAACTTCTTTATCATTGATTGCTGGTTCTGTAAGTCTGAATTCAAATACTCTCATCATAAATAATGATTCGCCTTTATCAGTAACACGAAATGCAGGGTTTATTTTAAGCGAAAATGCTAATAATTCAAGTGCAATGAAATGGAACATTGGAGCGGCCACGGGTAATCATATTTTTCCTTTTGGAACCTCTGCGTCCTTTTATATACCATTCAGTTTTATTCTTACGTCAGGAAACGCTGGGAATATTACTATTTCCACATATTCCACATCAATTAACAATGTTCCTTATCCTTCAACTCCTGATCTTGTTACGAATATGAATAATGGAGGTGGTGATAACAGCGCAAATGTAGTTGACCGCTTTTGGCAAATTACCAAAGATGGTCCCAGTGGCATGGCAGACTTAATATTTATCGCAACACCTTCTGAAGTCGGCTCCATAACTAATTTGCAGGCCCAAAGATGGAATTCAATCTCTGGTCAATGGGAAACGCCTTTAGCAGGCCAATTAAATACCGCTAATAGTGTTACCGTTCCCGGTGTTACTAATTTTTCGCCTTGGACTTTATCCGGCAATAATTCGCCACTTCCTATCGAATTGCTGAATTTCTCAGCTGTTGCCAAAGATAAACAGGTTGACATTGACTGGACAACTGCATCAGAAAACAACTGTCAATACTTTACTGTCGAAAAATCAAAAAACGCGATGAATTACGAAGTGGTTTCTTCAGTTAATGGATCAGGTAACACTAGTACCACATCAAAATATGCTGTTACGGACGCCAATCCCTATAAAGGCATATCCTATTATCGTTTGAAACAAACTGATTTTGATGGTAAAGTTCATTATTTTAAAATTTGTGCAGTAGAATTCTTAGGAGGGGGCGAAACTCCCTTTGTGATTTTCCCAGTCCCCTGCAATGGATCAAATATTAAATTCAATGTGAATTCGGCAAAGGGAGAAGAGATGACAATTATACTGGAAGACCTCTCCGGAAAAATATATTATTCCAAAATAATTCATTCCGAAGGCGGTGCGTGTACTTACTCTGTCGACCCCATTCAAAAATTATGCGCGGGTATTTATATTATGAATGTAATTTCTAATCAAAAGATTTACACAAATAAATTTATTGTAGAGTAAGATTTGATTTGAAAATAAATTTAAATTCTGATTACTAATTTTAAGTATCCAGTTTTTTATAAAAAGATAATTTCAGAACGACAAAGCAAAAGCAGTATTTAAACTAATAGTAGTTTGTGTATCCTTTATTATATTCAACATTATATATAAATGAGAAGACAGTTTCGTTTGTTTTAAATATTTGTCAAGAAAATTTATTTGAATAATTTCAAATTATTCCTGAAATTACTTATTTCAGGAAACCCTTTGTACAATGGTAATAAAAATGCTTAATTCCACTTCATCCTGTCGATGCACTAACAGTTAATTTTTACCACAATTTAGCCAAGTAATAAAACCACGTAAGGGTAACAACTCTTCCGCTAAAATTTTATTTCTAACTCTCGTCTTCTGACTTAAAAACATCTTGTGCACTTTCATATAACTCTTTAGTAATTAATGATATGTGTATTCTTTCTACAATGAATCTTTATCTTTATAAGCAGGTATATGAAGTATGTCACAAAAACTGTATGCTTTATTAGATGAATTGTTCCTTTAGGATGCAAGCCAAATTACTACGTTTTAAGGTTGGTGTATAAAATTCATAAAATAGCCTTAAGGCTTTTGACGATAGATTTGCGATCGTCTTAATTGAAATTAAAATCATTACTCATAAATAATATTTATATGACATATAAATTAAATAAATATAAAAATATCTATTTTTTTACCAAGCTTTATTGCAATAATTAAAAAAAACATGCAAACAACAAAGACTATATCAAACTCCAAAAACTATAGATGTACTTTTCGTGCTAATATGTTTTTAGTTTTAATTGGTAATTGGTTGTATTATACTTCATATTATATCTACAAAATTGGCTAATTCATTTTTTTGATTTTGCTAGACACCTTTTTTTAATGGGCTTTATTACTACCAACTCACTGAACATATGGATTATCTAAGATACTCAGAAAAGCTAGAAAGTATAAAATATTCAATAGAATCAAATTCATTTGTTACTGCAATTTCATTGTCTTTAAAACTCGGTGTATCAAAAAGAACTGTTTTAAGAATGGTTGAGATTTTGCGACTTAAAGGGCATAACATTAAATACTGTAAGAAAAAACGAAAATATTTTATAGAAAAATGACGAAGTGCCATTTTTTGGCACCTGCTCGAAGTATTTTTACATCATGTTTCACAATTAAAAACTAATATTATGACAAAAACATCAGTATTTATCACATTAACAACTGCATCAATGTTTGCAGTTACGGCAGTTTTCGGACACGGGGAAACCCAAACTAAAGGCAGTTGCTCTTGGGGGTGGCGATACAAAGCAAAAGCAAGAGTTAATAATGGGCCTGGCATTACAGCTGGCTCTCAACAAGCATGTGGAGGTTCTGTATCAAGAACTGTTTCTAACCCCTGTGCTTGGCAATCATCAACAAATAATTCTGGTAGCTCTTCATTTGCAGGGGCGGTTTTTGCTACACCATGGTTGTGTGGACGAGGCTATGCCAATTCAGAGATGTTTTATGATATGATGAAATATAAAATGCCAGTACAAAATGATACTGCTGAAAGAGTAAGCCTAACAAATTCTTCAATAAGTTTCTTACCCCATAAAATTAAAATAAACAATGTGCTTGGTTTTATTGAGGCAAAAGACGACATGAGAGCATTTTATCAAGTTCAGGTTTGGTTACCAAATCACGATATGGATAAAATGATAGAAGATACAATTACAGATGCAAATGAAATTATTTGGACAGGTAAAGTATCGATAGTAAATAGTCAAATGATTTTAGAGGGTGGATTCTACAATGAAAAATTTGATGAGTCAATGAATGGAACTAAAAAAAGAGTAAGTTTTAATGGCAAAAACTTCAATATTCAGTTGCCAAATTGGGTAAATACTAATGATGTGGTTGTAATTGTAACTTGTGATGGCGGATTTAATGAAGCTAACACATTTAGAATGGCGCAGCAAACAACCGAAGATGCTATCAAAGACAATAAAATTAAGTTCAATGTTTTCCCAAATCCTATTAGTTCGGAATTTAATGTTAATTTTATGTCAAACAAAGACGGAAAGGTTGAAATTAAAATATACTCCACCACTGGTCAAATAATAAAATCTATTATTAATAATGTAGCAAAGAAAGATGAGGAAATAAATATTAAAGTTGATGTTAAAACTTTAAATTTGAGTTCTGGTATTTATTTCATTTATGTTGATAATGATGAGTCTATTTATCTTAAGAAAATAGTCATTGAATAAAGCTATCCTAAAAATTTCTAATAAGGCGAGTATTATATTCGCCTTATTTTTTGTTTTCCAAATTAGTTATTCTCAAACTAATGAAAACAAAAAGTTTTATTCACCTTTCAAAATAAAAAGTCCGTTACTCATTTCTAAAATAAATTCTGATACCATTGTATTTAAACAAATATTTTCGGTCAATTACGGAATAGGTGTTGGTTATGCGATGAATCCTGAAAGTAATAATAATTTTAAATTTGAATTTTGTATTGCGTCAGAAAATTATAAGTTTTCTTCTGATCCTATTAATTATATTAACAGCTACAATACAAAGTTTTCTGCAATTAATTTGAATCTAAAAATTATATTTTCAAAAAAAATTAACGAAAATACTAACTTAAACGTTGGTATTTCTAATCATCTTATTCAGCCTTATAAATACTCAACAAAACCTAAAAATCCTAATCCAATATATTCTTCTCCTAATTTTTCAAGCAGTTTCTATTCTAAGTACGACATGCGAATGAATCTACAAATCGAACATAGGTTAAAAAAACGGAATAATAATAGTTTAGTTTTCGGTGTTGAAACCTCATTAATTAAAAACAATCTTAATTTTACCAATAAAGTATTAGAGACATTAAATGAAAATAAAACAT
>JANPOX010000115.1:0-1911 GCA_031428235.1 Bacteroidia bacterium
CGTCAATAATCTTTTTACCTCATCAATATTGTTGGATGTGGAAACGGTTACCTGGATATCGCCACGCAACATGCCGTTCTTGGAATAATTAATGATGGTGCCGTTAGACACGGCACCGTTCGGTAAAATAATGGTTTTTAAATCACCCGTTAAAAGTATGGTATTAAAAATCTGGATCTCAATGACTGTACCGATCTGTCCCTGCGCTTCAATTTGATCACCAACTTTGAACGGTTTAAAAATTAAAACCAATACTCCACCGGCAAAATTAGATAAAGAACCCTGTAACGCTAAGCCCACTGCTAAACCTGCGGCACCCAATATTGTTACAAAAGAAGTAGTTCCTATTCCTATCATTCCAGCAACAGTAACAATCAACACAACTTTTAATCCTATGGAGATGAGACTTTTTAAAAAGGTTCGAAGAGAAACATCCAGGTCTCTTCTCTCCATCGAACGCGTTGCCAGTTTAGCCAGGCGTTGAATTAACCATAAACCTATTATTAAAACAACAATGGCACCAATCACTCTTGGAGTATATTCCGTTAAAATTGACACCACACGTTCAATGTATTTTTCAAAATTGGGAGTCTTAATTTCCATATTTAGTTTATATTTAAAGTTCGAAGATAATTATTTATGCGTTTATTATTATTCATTTTAGTTTTTTTAAGTAGCATAACTTCTTTTTTTCTCAGCGAAAAAGCTGGGATACCAGCTATTATGTAAGATATAAAGACAGACTTATTATTTCTGTATTTCAGTCATACAAAGGATATTCAATGGACATAAGTCAGTTACTTATGAAAGACTCTCTTGCGCAAAGCAAGATAGCTTATGTAGCAGAGGCAAATTTAATTTATGGAATAGAATTAAATTATGATAAGTTCAATATTTCTCTTGGCTTCAAAAACCCTTCTACTCAAACCAAACAGAAAGGCGATACCAAATACCGAAACATCGCGTTAAATATTGGTGGAAACCGATGGATTCTCGAAAACTCATATCGCAGCTATAAAGGCTTTTATAACAAAAACACAGCCTCATATGATACCACTTTTAAAAAAACTGGCATTTATGATCAGTACCCGAATCTGAATTCTGAATCCTATAAAACGAAATTTTTATTCTTTACAAACGCCAATAAATTTTCTTTTAAATCAGGCTATTCCTGCAATTATAAGCAAATACGAACTGCTTTTAGCTTTGTGCTCTCAGCTAATATTCATTATAACCGAGTAAATTCTGATAGTTCTTTTTTTCCTCATCCTATCCGTGGTTATTATGATACACATCAATCACTTCATGGACTCAATGTATTTGCTGTTTCTGTTTATGGTGGTGGAAGTTTGAATCTGGTTTTATGGAAAGCTATTTTTATGAACTTCACTCTTATCATCGGCCCGGAAGAACAATGGAGAAATTATAAGTATCTCGACAATAACACGCCTGACCGAACCCTATTTTACACCTCTATTTCCGGTGATTTTAGAGGTTCTATAGGGCTCAACTTTAAAAAGTTTTTTGTACTGCTGAGCGCTACCTCCGATTTCAGCTGGTACAATGCCAGCCAGGTGACCTATTTGTCGAAATACGGTTCAGTAAATTTTTCGTTGGGATACCGTTTTAAAGTGAAGCCTTCCAAAGGCTACCAAAAATTTCAGCAATCCAAATTATACAGGAAATTTTAAATAAAAAATTATTGATATTTTGTGAAGTCAAAAAGTATCAGCAAAACATTAAAATTTCAAATGCTTCACTGAGATCCCAGCTTTCTGTAATTCCTTTAACGAGTTGATACCAATCTGTAAATGATCTGTTACAAAATCCGTTGTTACTTTTTTATCGCTCTCTTCCGTTTTTACCCCTTCAGGTATCATTGGCTGATCACTCACTAATAACAATGCCCCT
>JANPOX010000116.1:0-3959 GCA_031428235.1 Bacteroidia bacterium
TGTGTGAGCAATTCCATTACCCATTGTTCCTGAACCGATTACTGCTATGTTTTTCATATAAATTAGTTTAATGTTTGTATAAAACTATCTATTAAAAAAAACATTAACACTACCGTTAAACGGGTTTTTAGCACATTTTGAATTATTCTGCTGCTTTGATTTTCATTACTAATGTCGTTCCCGGCAAAATTCTGCATCTATCATCCATTCTATAGCCAACCACCCAAATGATATGTTCGTTATTCTCCAATATCCACACATTTTCCTTTTCAAAAAGGGATAACTTGTGATCTTTAAAAAAATCACTCAGCTTCTTAAAACCATCCATTCCAAAGGGTTTAAACTTATCACCATTTTTCCATCTACGGAGCGTTAAGGGAAATAAATTATCCTGATAAGTAATAGTTATTTCATTTTTGTTGCTTGAAAATTCTGATTTCGTGGTTTCTTCAAATTGTAATTTAATTGGCAGATGTTTGATGTCATCTATTGAATTTATTATAAATTCTTTTGGGAAAATTTCTTTATCAATCGGTTGAACAATAATATACTTGCGGTCAATAACTAATTCATGTGTGGCTGTGGAAAATTGTTTCCCTGTATGGTTTTCTATAAGTAAAGCTTCACTTAATTGCTCTATCTGTGTGGTTTTGAATTGTTTATTATAAAGCCATTCGAACAGTAAGGTTTCTTTTTGTTTTTCATTATTTAGTAAATTAATATCAATAAACAGCTGATTATTTTTCTCATGACAAATAGAATCATATTTCAACTGAGCATATTCAGCTATGATCTCAGAAGATTGTTTAAAAAACTGAATGGACGTATGTATCGTTTCTTCGATGGAAGGATTTAAAATTTTAAGTCCGGGAATTATTTGATGACGGATAAAATTCCGTTTATATTTCACTTCCTGGTTGCTACTGTCTTCCCGGTAAGTTAATTTCTGCTTAAGAGCATATTCCCTGATCTCATCTTTCGTGGCAAACAACAAGGGCCTCACCATAAAATTTTGCTGTTCCGGAATTCCTTGTAAACCTCTGATACCTGTGCCGCGAATCAAATTTACCAATAAGGTTTCTACATTGTCACTCGCATGGTGTGCTGTTAAAATATAATCAAATGAATGTTCTTGTTTTAATTTTTTGAACCAGTTGTAACGTAAATCGCGCGCAGCCATTTGTATGGACAATTTATGCTCAGCCGCGTAATCTTTAGTATCAAAATAGATAACATGAAAAGGAACTGAAATGCTTTCTGCATAAGTTTTACAAAAGGCGGTATCATCTGTTGCCTCTTTTCCCCGTAATTGAAAATTACAATGTGCCAACTCAATTTGATACCCGGCTTTGTGCAGCAGATCTGCCAAAACTACCGAATCAACCCCACCGCTAAAGGCAAGCAATAGTTTATCACTCTTGTTAAATAAAGCGTTTTTATGTATGTTTACTTCCAGTTTTTTTAGCACTACCAAATCTACATTTATTATCGCAAAAGTAAAACATAATCCTGATGCACCGGCTTTAATAGACGATGGGATTTCTCAAATGGAACCTTTTGCGCAGAAGATTTGTAAAAAACTGAGAAAACTAATTTTAAGCACCGATCCTGAGATTATTGAAGACTGGAAATGGGGTCCTAATTATTACCTGAACGGAATGGTATGTGGCTTCTGGGGTTTTAAAAAACATGCATCGCTCGTATTTTTTCAGGGTTCTTTATTAAAAGACAAGAAAAAAATCTTGATTGAAAATCCAGGAAATGTTCACAACAGACATATTAAATTTACAGATGTAAAACAGATCGATGATGAAACCATCCTTGAATATTTGTTTGAAGCAATCGATAATAGCAGAAAAGGAATTAAGATCACTGGAGCGAAGGATAAAACGGTTTTGATTCCCGATGATGTGAAGAAGAGTTTTAAAATAGCCAAAATATTGACCTACTTTGAATCACTCGCTTATTCGCACAGAAAGGAATACATGATGTGGATCACAGATGCCAAGAAAGAAGAGACAAGATTAAAACGCATCAGCCAGTCGATTGAAAAATTAACTTCAAAACAAATGATGCACGATAAGTATAAAAAATTAACAGTAAAAAAATGAGTACAAAAAAGAACATTACAGTGGTAGGTGCAGGATTAGTTGGCTCACTCGTTTCAATTTACCTCGCAAAAAAAGGACATAAAGTTGATATTTATGAAAGACGCCCGGATATGCGTAAAGCAGATATTATTGCAGGCCGTTCCATAAATTTAGCATTAAGCGACAGAGGTTGGAGAGGCTTAGAAGGAGTTGGAATTGCTGATGAAATCAAAAAAATTGCTATTCCTATGTACGGAAGATCTATTCATTTAAAAGATGGTTCATCTACCTATCAGGCTTATGGAAAAGATAACCAGGCCATCTATTCTGTTTCCCGTGGAGGCATCAATATGCGTTTAATGGATCTTGCAGAACAACAACCCAATGTGAAAATTCATTTTGAAGAACGCTGTGACAAAATAGATCGGAAAACAAACGAAGTGTCTTTTCACAACACCCATACAGATACAACTTCTCATGTTAAATCTGACTTTATACTTGGGTCCGATGGGGCATTCAGCGCGGTTCGTACACAAATGCAATTACAGTCAGACCGGTTTGATTACCAACAATTTTATATTGATTGTGGTTACAAAGAGTTAGTTATACCTGCTGGTGCAAACGGAGAGCATGTAATCGAAAAAAATTGTCTGCATATCTGGCCACGTGGTAGTTTTATGATGATCGCTTTACCAAACATGGATGGTAGCTTCACTTGTACTTTGTTTTTTCAAATGGAAGGGAAAGTATCTTTTGATGCTATTAAAACGGAAGCTGATGTTTTGCAATTTTTCAATACCGAATTTTCTTCTGCAGCGCCATTGATGCCAACGTTGGTGCATGACTGGTTTGCAAATCCTATTTCAAGCTTGGTAACTGTGAAATGCAAGCCATGGGTGTGGGACGAAAAAATTGCGTTGATAGGTGATGCGGCGCATGCCATTGTACCGTTTTATGGACAAGGAATGAATTGTGGTTTTGAAGATTGTGTTGTATTGAATGAATTGATGGAAAAACATGGCGACCTGAATGGTGCTTGTTTAAAGGAATACGAAACTTTACGAAAACCCGATGGTGATGCCATTGCAGATTTAGCTATTGCTAACTTTTTTGAAATGCGTGACAAAACTGCCGATAAAACATTTCTACTTCAGAAAAAAATTGAAGCGAATTTTAGTACAAAGCATCCTGATAAATGGATTCCATTATATAGTATGGTAACGTATACACCTTCCATTCGGTATAGCGAAGCATTAATAGCAGGAAACAAGCAGCAGGCTATTATGGATAAGATTATGATGATGCCTGACATTGAAAATAAGTGGGACAGTACTGAAGTTGAAAACGCGATCTTAACATCTTTATAAGAAATGGACGAACGATTAGTTGCTTTTGAAAGATTACTCAATATCATGGATGATTTGAGGGTTAAATGTCCCTGGGATCAGAAACAAACAATGGAAACTTTGCGGCATTTGACCATTGAGGAAACTTATGAGTTAAGTGATGCTATTTTAAAGAACGATAAAAACGAAATCAAAAAAGAAATCGGTGATATTTTATTGCACCTCGTTTTTTATGCAAAAATCGGAAGTGAGAATAATGACTTCAATATCACTGATGTACTTAACTCATTATGTGAAAAAATGATCTTTCGTCACCCGCACATTTATGGAGATGTTAAAGTTTCAGGTGCTGATGAAGTAACTACCAACTGGGAAAAACTCAAACAAAAGGAAGGTGATAAAGGTGCTTTATCCGGAGTGCCGAATAGTATGCCTTCCTTATTAAAAGCCTTAAGGATACAGGATAAGGCCAGGGCCATTGGTTTTGACTGGGACCGACCGGAACAGGTATGGGAAAAAGTGC
>JANPOX010000117.1:0-1764 GCA_031428235.1 Bacteroidia bacterium
CTCTTCTTATATTTTTGGTAAAAATTTTAGAATCTATAAATGAAAAAATAATTAAAAGGGAATTAGTTATTTGTTTCATAACGATCATCGGTTTTTTTACCGCTTCTTTTTTTGATTTTCCTAAAGAACGTATCGAACATCTAATCTGGATAAACATTGTTTTTGGTTTTGCTTATTATTTAATTAAAGAAAAATCTGTTCTAAAGAATTTGTTGGAATTTAAAATTTCAACAATGCATTTTATTTTAATGGAATTTGTTTTGATAATGGTTCTATTTATTGGTGGTTATAGGTATCGTGGCGAATATTATACCCGAAAAATGTATGATCAAAAAAAACAAAATAATAATGAGGGAGTAATCAGGGAATCGAAGAATGCTCTTAATTTTACTTATAGTGTAGATCCAACTTCTCTACCCATCAAATGGTACACGGGTAATTGCTATGCTGTTTTGGGAAATTTTATACAGGCTAAAATTGACTTATTACAGGCGTATCATTTGAATCCTTACAATCGAAATGTAATTAATGATCTGGCATCTGCTTATGTTAATACAAATCAGGCTGATAGTGCGAAGTATTTTTATCAGGAGGCTTGTCGCATAAGCCCAAGATTTGATGACCCTAAACTGAACCTTGCAGCAATTTATTTTAATCAGAAACAATTTGAAAAGGCCGATTCATGTTTGAAGACCTTATTGCATGATTCTGAAAGAAGAACAAAGTACCAAGAAACGGTTAATGCTTTTTTGAATAAGAAATAATTATATCCTTAGTTTTTTAAGGATTATGCTCTCAAATAATCGGGCACCCAGTTTTTAATCTGTTTTTTTATATCAGTTACGGATAATTTTTCATTGACTGCTTTTTCTGTTAATTCCACGAATTCCTGATCAGAAGAAAAGCGTAAGGCCAGGATCTGTGATAAGGTTAATTGTTTTTCAATCTCTTCAAAATTTTTGTGAGTCAATCGGTAATATCTAAAGCGCACTTCTAAGCGAACAATACGGTTTTGGTTTCCTAGTGCATAATGCTGCCTTAACATATAAGCTAATGATGTGATTAACCCAATGATGGCAGAAAACATCCACCATTGAAGTGAGTTTTCATTGTTTTTTAAAGCTTCGTAAATACTTATAATAAATAATATTAGTGCACCTGGATAAAAAACAAAGTGATGCGCTGTATAATAACGTTTGTGGTTTTTATAGTTTTGCGGTTTCATAAATCTAATTAATACATTAAAAAAAATGTCATAAAAACCTAGAAGTATTCTTCTAAGATTTTAATATGTTTTGAGAGAGTGCCCAAAATAACTTTACCGCATTTGTAGGTTTTTCGGCTAATTCAGAAATGGTTAAGAAACTATCAATAAAGTTTTGTTTTTTCATATCATTGATTTCACTCTTTTTTAATTCATGGTAGGCCATACTCCAGTTCTTAAAGGTTCGGTCTGATTTTTCATCTTCATTTACAAGAAAAACATTTGTATGTCGTTTGTCTTTTTGAATTTGACAAAAGAGATTTTTTACTTCCATTTTATCACCTTCCAGAATTTGCACAAATTCATGATTGTAATATAATAGGCATCCTGTTATGCCATGTGCAGAATTCCATTTTTTAGATGTGTTTAGGATATCTAATATATCTGAAGATTTAAGAGTATCAATTGCTGTTGATCGATAAATTAATTCAAACATGTTATTTATTTAATAAACTTTAATATCATAAATTAAAAAGAAGTGGCTCCGGTAGGAATCGAAC
>JANPOX010000118.1:0-3706 GCA_031428235.1 Bacteroidia bacterium
CCTTTATTTGCATACTGGTTATACATGGTTTATAAAAAGTACGGTTCGCGAAAACTCTTTATTTTATTGGGATTTCTGGGCTTAATGATTATTTTAACGGATCAAACCTCCAACATTACCAAGCATGCTATTAAGCGGTACCGTCCAACGCATAATATTGAAATACAATCCCAGGTTCATATTGTGCATGATTATAAAGGCGGTATGTATGGATTTTTTTCAGGACATTCAACCAATAGTTTTGGTATAGCGATGTTGCTTTTTTTATTATTCAGTAAAGAATCCCTCCTGTTCAGAAGCACTTTTTTTTTATGGGCTGCATTAACAGCCTACTCCAGAATTTATTTAGGTGTGCACTACCCCTCTGATATTTTGGTAGGCTTAGTGGTTGGCTTGTTTTGGGGGTATTTTATTTATTTACTGATCCAGTTCACTTTTAAGAAACGATTTCATCAAACCGTTGAAGTATAATGATAAAAGGCCTTTTCATAATTTTCCTAGCTCCATACATTGCTTTTTCGCAACTACCTGAAACAGATATTTGGTTGTTTAAACTGGAAAAAAAAGACAGAAAATATATTTATACCAAACATCTGAATATTAATAACAGGCCCGGTTATGATAATCAGCCCGTTTTTACTGCGGATGGTAAATCTGTAATTTACGTAAGCATCGATGAGAGCAAGCAAGCGGACTTGTACCAGTATTCCATTTCAAAAAAAACGCATGTAAATCTTACCAAATCACAGGTAAGCGAATATTCGCCAACCATTATGCCGGATGGTTCTGGATTGAGTTCGGTAGTTGTAGAAAAAGATTCTTCACAACGTTTATGGCAGTTTAATTTGGACGGTACTTTTAAAAAAATTATTCATGAAGGCACTGACTCTGTTGGCTATCACACCTGGTTAAACGCCGATACCATTTTGTATTATAAGTTAACAGAACCTCATTCATTAAGAGTACTAGATCTCAAATCAAATAAAGACACCTGGATCTGTGATTATCCTGCAAGGGCTTTTAAAAAAATTGGGAACACTTCAAAATTCATTTACGCTATTAAAGATTCTGTATCCACGCAATTCCGAATCTACAATCCTACTTTAAGAGAGAGTACAATTTACACCGCCTACCCTTCAACCAATGAAGATTTTATCTGGCATGATGAATTAGGCTTGATCAAATCGGAAAATGCTGATCTCTTAAGGTATAATGAACAAATCAGAAAATGGGAAATACTCTTCACTTTTTCTAATTTAGGAATAAAAAAAATCACCCGTTTTGCATTTGATTCCAAAACGAAACAATTAACGATTGTCAGTAATTTATAATAAGTAGAGAATATTGATTTTAGCTGCGATATATTTTTTGGTGTTTTGTTTTGTAATAAGCCGGCTCACCTTTTTTAAGGATGATCAATTATCATTGAAACTAATTTTCGGAATTTTAATTATTAAGTGCCTGGCTTGTTATGCCTATTATTGGGTGTATTTTTGTTATTATCCTGCGGGGTTTAATGGCGATAGTGTTTCTACATTGCATGATGCCAAAATTATTTACAGTGCTTTACCAGATCATGCTGTTGATTTTTTTAAAATGATTTTCGGAATGCATTCCGATTTAGATACTGACCCTCTTTATGAACCATACTTAAAAGAAATTGAAAAATGGGATAGAGCCGATGTCACCTCTGATTTCTTTTTAAATGACAACCGCACACCCATTCGTATTAATGCAGTAATCATGGTATTTTCTTTCGGGAAATATGCCGTCCACGCATTAGTAATGATGGTATTATCATTCATTGGTCAGTTTGCTTTTTATAAAACCTTTCGCGATTATTTTCCTCAAAAAAAACTGCTTTTAGCAGTCATTATTTTTATAACACCTTCCATTTTGTTCTGGACATCCGGTGTTTTAAAAGAACCAATTGCTGTCTGCTTATTAGGTTTGTTTACCTATACTTTTTTTAAACTATTTGTTCACAAACAATTTAAAATCAAATACTTTTTACTTTTTGCCGCTTCTGTTGTGTTTTTTCTGATCATTAAACCATATATTATTGTGCTTTTAATTGTGCCTTTAGTTCTATTCGTGATCGTAAAACAATATCGGATCAAAAGAGTAGTATTATTTTATGCTGGCTCACTATGCCTGATCTACGGCATAGGTATCATTACTTTAAAATCTGTTTTCCATAAAGATGTTCTGAATACCATTGTGGTTAGACAAAATGATTTTGTAAGCTTAAGTAAGGGAGGCATTTTTTTTATTCAGAATGATAAATATGTTCGTTTAGAATACAAAGATTCCACTCATTATCGCATGGTGGATACCGTAAATAAATTGTATCAACTCGACAGACATTCTGCTTTTATGTATTGGAATACACACAATTTACGGGATACGATTTATGAAACCAATAACAAGGACACGTCGTACTTTACTTTGAAAACTACTTGCGCTCCTTCAGGCTCAGCAATTAGTATTGACAGACTGCAATATTCTTTTTCGTCTTTCGCAAAATTAATCCCGCAGTCATTTTACAATGTGCTTTGTAGACCTTTTTTTTATGACAGTAGTTCTATACTTGAACTCATGGCATCTGTAGAAAATTTATGTTTTCTCTTATTTTTTATATTCTGTTTTGTATTTAAGAAAAAGACTCAAATTGATTATAATTTATTGATGTGTTTTATTTCAATTATCATCATCTCCTTCATTTTAATTGGAATTACTACTACCGTAACTGGCGCCATAGTAAGGTATAAAGTGCCTTTTATTCCCTTTCTATTAATGATCCCATTGTTATATCTGGATCCCAAAATTTTCGGAAAAATTCCTTTCATCAAACATTTGGTTAAATAGTTATATTTGTTTTCAAAGCATTAATTTTTATACTATGGGTTTTATTTTTAATAATTTACTTCGCAGAAAATCAGTTTCATCTATCACCGATGCAGAAAGCCATGGAGGTGGTTTGCATCGCGTGCTAACCGTAAAAGACTTAACTTTTTTTGGAATTGCCGCCATTATTGGTGCCGGTAGTTTTAGCAGTATAGGTTCAGCTTGTTTTTCAGGCGGCCCCGCCGTAATATTTTTATTTATTATTTGCGCCATTGCCTGTGGCTTCACTGCTATGTGTTATGCAGATTTTGCAACCCGTGTTCCAGCGTCAGGTAGTGCTTATACTTATGCGTATGTATCTTTTGGAGAGTTGGCTGCATGGATCATTGGCTGGGCACTTTTAATGGAATATTCTATTGGTAATATTTATGTCGCTTTTTCATGGAGCGGTTATTTTGTGAATTTACTTGAAGGCTTTGGTTTGCACATGCCATTATGGTTGACAAATAATTATCCTGATTCTCACCGGGCATTTTTGGATGGCACGGCCGGTAAATTAAGTAATGCCTGGAGTACCGCACCAATGGTGATGGGCGTAAAACTTATTTTTGATTTGCCTGCAGTAATGATTAATATTTTAGTAACCTGGTTAGTGTATGTTGGTACTAAAGAATCCCGTAATGCCAGTAACATCATGGTGATCATTAAACTGGCAATCATCCTGTTAGTGATTATCGTTGGTGCATCTTATGTTGATATTGATAACTGGACACCTTTTATGCCTAATCAATTCAGTGGTGTTATGGCAGGTGTATCAGGTGTGTTCTTTGCGTACATAGGTTTTGATGCTGTTTCTACT
>JANPOX010000119.1:0-2019 GCA_031428235.1 Bacteroidia bacterium
TTATTTGCAGGCAGCCGATATGCGATGGCCGACGGTCATCCGTATTTTGAAAATGGCATAGATGAATGATTACTTATTATTAATTAATTCTAGATATTGTGGTTAAATTATTAATTACAGGTGGCGCAGGTTTTATAGGATCACATCTTACACGGTTATTTGTTACAAAATACCCTTCATATAAGATTGTAAATTTAGATGCATTGACTTACGCAGGTAATTTAGAGAACCTTATAGATATTGAAAGTGCTGCTAATTATAATTTTGTAAAAGGTAATATTACAGATTTGGATATGCTACGTACACTATTTGTGGAGCACCAATTTACAGGCGTGTTACACTGTGCTGCAGAAAGCCATGTGGACCGTTCTATAACAGACCCTCTAGCTTTTGTAACTACGAATGTAATGGGGACTGCAACTTTATTGCAGGCGGCCAAAGAATACTGGAAAGATAGTATGGATGGAAAGATTTTCTACCACATTTCTACAGATGAAGTATATGGTTCATTAGGGGATACCGGTTTTTTTACAGAGGAAACCGCTTATGACCCAAGAAGTCCATACTCTGCCAGCAAAGCATCTTCCGATCATTTTGTAAGAGCATTTTACCATACTTACAAGTTGCCTGTAAAAATCAGTAACTGTAGTAACAATTACGGTCCATATCATTTTCCTGAGAAATTGATACCTCTCTGCATACACAACATTATAAACAACAAGCCACTTCCTATTTATGGCAAAGGTGAAAATGTGCGTGACTGGTTGTTTGTAGAAGACCATGCCCGAGCAATTGATGCTATTTTTCACAACGGTAAAATTGGTGAAACGTATAATATTGGTGGCCATAATGAATGGACGAACATTGACCTTGTGAAAGAAATCTGCAGGCAAATGGATACAAAGCTGGGCAGAGAGGTGGGAGCATCAGCAAAACTGATAACTTATGTAACAGACAGAGCGGGACACGATCTTCGTTATGCAATTGACGCAACAAAACTAAAAAATGAATTGGGTTGGGTACCATCTTTGCAATTTGAAGAAGGAATTAGTAAAACAATTGATTGGTATTTAGAAAATACGAAGTGGTTGAATGATGTGACAAGCGGGGCATATAAGGAGTATTATAATAGTTTATATGGTAGTTGAGCATGGTTGAAAGTTGTTTGAAGGTTTGAGAGGTGGTTGAAGATGGTTGAAAGTTGTTTGAAGAGTTCAATGGTAGTCTGTTTTTCTATTTTCTTGTAATTAATTAGAGGATACAATATGTATGTTTTTGGATTTGAGAAATTAGAAGTTTGGAAGGAAGCTCGGACATTAACTGTGTTAATTTACGAGTTAACAGAAAAGTTTCCCGATAAAGAAAAGTTTGGTTTGACGAATCAAATGCGGAGAGCATCCGTTTCGATAGGAGCAAATATCGCTGAGGGAAGTACAAGGTTCTCCGCAAAAGAGCAGGCGCATTTTTATTCAATATCATACGGTAGTTTAATGGAATTAATGAGTCATACATTTACTGCCTTTGATCTGAAATATTTAAACGATGAGGAATTTGAAAAAGTAAAAGGTAGTATTCAACCATTATCTTTAAAAATAAATAATTTAAGAAATACAGCCTACGCAAAAGCTGAAAAGAAATAGTTGATTTTTATTGTAAAACGAAACCGTTTCAACAATTCAAACAATCGTAAACAATATTCAACATTTAAAAAAATGAAAGGAATCATATTAGCAGGAGGAAGTGGTACACGTTTATACCCAATTACTATGGGGATAAGCAAGCAATTGATGCCCATTTATGATAAGCCAATGATCTATTATCCGCTAAGCACTTTAATGCTTGCAGGTATAAAAGAGATTTTAATAATTACAACGCCGGAAGACCAGGATCAGTTTAAACGATTGTTGAAGGACGGCAGCCAATGGGGTTGTAGCATAAGTTATGCTAAACAGGAAGTACCTAATGGACTAGCACAGGCCTTTGTAATAGGTGAAGATTTTATTGGCAATGATAGTGTAG
>JANPOX010000120.1:0-16641 GCA_031428235.1 Bacteroidia bacterium
ATTCCAGTCCTGTTAATTGAACATTGGGAGATGTAGTGTCTTCTGTTTCTCCCTCCGGATGATAGATAGTGAGTCGGTCATTGGTTCCTATCCATATAGTGCCATTTTTTGCTTCATAGATAGAATTTGTAAAGCATCCTATACCGGTGAATCCATCTTCATAAGAAAAAGTTTTAAAGAAAACATCGTCTTCCTTAAAACTATTACTTTTAATTTTATATTCAAGAGCACCTATTTTATTTTTCGGTAATTTGCTTAATCCGAAACGGGTACCTAACCATAAATTGTGTGCTTTATCTTCTAGCAAGGACATTACAACATTGCTTGATAACCCTTCTTTTTCTGTTATGTTTACAAATGATTTCCCATCATATTTTGTAACACCACCTCCATAGGTTCCAAACCAGATATTTCCGGAATGATCTTCCAATACTGACATCACTATATTATTCCCAATACCATCTTCTTCTTTAAAATGAGTAATTACTTTTCCGTCAAACCGGGATATACCGCCGCCGTATGTGCCAAACCAAAAGCTTCCTTGTATGTCTTCTAACATTGTTCTTACATCAGTATTTGACATTCCTTGTTGGACAGAGAAATTAGTAAAAGAGGCAGGACTCTTTATGTTACCATCATACTTAGATACACCGCCGCCATTAGTTGTGAACCATAAATTACCAGCCCGGTCTTCGTAAATATACCTGACATCATTATTAGCGAGCCCATCTGCCTCTGTGAAGTGAGTGAATGTCTTTCCATCAAATCTACATGCACCCGCCCCCGTTGCAAACCAAATATTGCCTACTTTATCTGTTAAGGAATTCCAAACCATATCACTTGACAAACCTTCCTTTTCAGAATAATGAGAAAAAGACTTTTCGTCATATTTAGTTATACCTGTGCCATAATTGCTTAACCAGGTATTACCTGTTTTATCCTGTAGGGTAGAGAATATAATATTGTTAGATAAGCCCTCGTTTTCTTTAAAATGCGAAAACAATTTTCCTGTATATTTCACCACCCCTCCTCCATGTGAACTGAACCAAAGATTTCCGCTTTTATCTTCAAGAATACTTTTTACAATGTTATTAGGCAAACCCTGTTGATCGGAAAAATTCGTAAAAGATTTTCCATTGTACTTTGATATACCTCCTCCGTTAGTGCCAAACCAAATATTACCATTCCTATCTTGTTTAATAGACAAAATCTCATTACCTGGTAAGCCGTCTTTGTCAGTATAGTTTACAAATGTTTTTCCATTAAATTTTAATGCGCCTGCACCGTATGTTGCAAACCAAATACAGCCATTTCTTTCCTCCATGATTGAAAAGATTTCATTATTCGGCAAATTTTCAAAATTTTCAAAACGTTTGCCGTCGAATTTAGATATTCCGCCATTCGTTCCAAACCACAAATTACCATTATGATCTTGCATGATTGATAACACATAATTATTTACAAGGCCCTGTTTATCTGTATAATGCGTAAATGCTTTTCCATCGTATTTTGTAACGCCACCTCCGTTTGTTCCAAACCAAATATCGCCATGTATGTCTTCGGTCATGCAAAAAACAACATCATTAGTTAAACCCTCCCTCGTTGTATAATGTGTAAACATCTTTCCATCAAACTTTGATACCCCATTTCCTGAAGTGCCAAACCAGATATTTCCATTCTTATCTTCTAAAGTGCACCATAGGGAATTATTAGACAAGCCCTCCTTTTCCGTATAATGCATAAAAGAATTTCCATCAAACTTTGATACGCCGCCACCATTTGTCGATATCCAGATATTACCTTTTTTGTCTTCCATCAGATAATTAACATTTCCATGTTTTAATCCCTGTAATTTGCCAAAAGTGCTAAACCCATCAGGATTGATATCTTTTACTGCAGCATCTTTTACAACAACTACTTCAGGAATTCCACCTAAAAAAGAACTGTCAATTGCTATTACCTTTTTTGGCAAGGGGAATGTGTCTGTACCCGGAATAATTATTTTAGGAATAATAACAAAGCTTTTAATGTTTTGGCTTACAATACGAACATTCGTATTTGTGAGCTTAACAGTAGGTTTGCCTGCCGGATTTTTTTTTAGTTTGCTTTCATCAATTAAAATTACCGTAGCTTCACTTATGCTGTCTTTTGGCACAACATATCCTTTAGCTAAAATAGCTCTATTTGTAGTGCTATTTGTGGTTTCATTACTTTTAGAATTATTGTCACGACATCCAAAGAACAAAACCGTTATATATAGATATTTAAAAAAAATTCTGATAAAAGGTTGTTTCGTTATTAACATATATGCGTTGTAAGCCTTGCTTTGAAGATTAATCCTGGTTCCTGAGTTTCACCATCGTTAAAATAGTAGCAATAGCAACCGTTTCTCCGGTTTCATCGTACACATCTACTAACCACTTTACAATTCCTTTCGCTATATCTTCAGCATTTTTTTTCTCCTGAACAATTTTTTCTTTGCAGGTAAATCTAACGCCTATTGTACTGCCCATATACACCGGCTTTGTAAACCGACATTCATCAATACCATAATTTAATAGAACAGGGCCTTTTTTCGCATTCACAAATAAACCCGCCGCTTTACTTAAAATATAATATCCATGGGCTACACGTCCTGTAAAAATAGTTCCTTCCAAAGCTGTAACATCTGTATGTGCATAGAAATGGTCGCCACTTACATTTGCAAAGTTCACTACATCCGCTTCAGTAATGGTATGTTTAGCGGTGATTAATGTTTCACCAATTTCAAGATCTTCAAAATATTGTTTAAAAGGATGAATGTCTTTTTCAATTTGTTTTGCACCTTGCTGGTATTGATTTAAAATGGCGGTAATAGTTGTCGGTGAACCCTGAATAGCTGTGCGTTGCAAATAATGAAACACGCCTCTTTTTCCTCCCATCTCTTCACCACCTCCTGCCCTGCCCGGACCACCATGCACCAGCATTGGCATTGGTGAACCGTGCCCCGTGCTTTCTTTAGCACACTCGTTATTTAAAACAAGGATCCGTCCGTGCATACAAGCTGCCCCGATTGTATATTTCCTTGCAATGGTATTATCAGCCGTAATGATCGAACTCACTAAAGAACCTCGTCCCATTTTTGATAATTCTATCGCATCTTCAATAGTTTTATATGGCATCAAAGTACTCACCGGTCCGAAGGCTTCTACGTTATGGCAGTCTGTAAATTCAAAGGGTTTTTCATTCAGGAAAATAATTGGCGGCATAAATGCTCCTTTATTTTTATCTGCCCCCTTTACTTCAAAATTCTCAAAATTTCCAATGATAATCTTTTGGGTTTTGGAAAGTAATTCAACTTTTTCCTTCACTTCAATTAATTGTGATTGGCCAGCTAATGATCCCATTCGCACACCTTCCACATTTGGATCACCGATCACATTTTGAGCCAGGCGTTTTCCTAAAGCGATCTGAACATCTTCAATCATATTTTCAGGAACAATAATACGACGCACCGCGGTACATTTTTGTCCTGCTTTTGTGGTGATCTCTCTGGCCACTTCTTTAATAAAAATATCAAACTCGGGCATGGAAGGAGTAACATCCGTTCCCAACACACAACAGTTCAAAGAATCGGCTTCCATATTAAAATGAACCGCTTCCTGTAATAGACGAGGATGCGCTTTCAACATTTTTCCAGTTGAAGCAGAGCCAGTGAACGTAATTACATCCTGGCTTTCCACATGATCTAAAATGCCATTAGCACTACCGCAAATTAATTGCAATGCACCTTCTGGTAATATTCCACTGGCAATAATTTCCTGAACAACGGCTTCCGTTAAAAATGAAGTCAATGCCGCAGGCTTTACAATAGCAGGAACACCTGCCAGCCAGTTTACTGCTACCTTCTCCAACATGCCCCACACCGGAAAGTTAAATGCGTTGATATGAATGGCTACACCTTCTTTAGGTACACAAATGTGATGGCCAATGAACGTGTTGTTTTTTGACAAGCGAGCCACATCTCCGTCATAACAAAATGTTTCATCCGGAAACTGGCGACGCAAAGACGCATAAGTAAATAAATTGCCTATACCTCCTTCAATATCCACCCAACTGTCAACACGTGTAGCACCGGTTGCCCAACTAATTTTATAAAAATCTTCTTTCTTACTTTGTAAATGCAAAGCAAGCGCCTTTAGCATTAATCCTCTTTGCTGAAATGTTAGTCGTCTTAGCCGAGGGCCCCCAACCGTTCGCGCATATTCGCACATTTTACCAAAATCCAGTCCTTTACTACTGGCTGTGGCAACAACTTCACCGGTAATGGCATTAAATAATTCTTGTCCGTTATCTGCACCTGCCACCCATTGGCCTAAAGCATAGTTTTGTAATTTAGTCATAGAAATAAGTGATAATAAGCATTAAATATAAAAAAAAGGAGGGAATAAAGCTTAATAAAGCTATTATTTACGCAAAAGTAATGTGAAAACCAGATAAGAAGATTTGTAAATTCAATTTTCTTCAAAAAAATCTGACCGAAATATTAAGTAGTCTCACAATTTGATGAGAATGTACGACAGGGTTGTATAAGTAATAACGGAAACAATAACTCGGACAGAAATTCGTTATCCATAAAAAATATTTGGCATGAAGACACTAGTAATTATTTCTACGTTTATGCTTCTTTTCCTAATTTCAAAAGGACAAGACACTATCAGGCGTTTTGAACTAGGTTCGACACTTATAACTGTTAACTCATTCTATACAGAAACTTATTTTGAGGCAGACAGACCAGCATTGGAATTTATTAATGGTTTGTTTTTTCGTTACAGTAAAAAAAGGTTTGGATTTAGGGGGCACGCGAGTTACTCAGAGAATTCTTCGTTTCATGCTTCACCTCCAGGGACGCCAGACGGTTCAAGGGGTGATGTCAATAATAAGGATATTAGAATTGGTATCGGCGGGCAATTTACTCTTCTCAAACGAAAAGAATGGTTCTATACATTTGCAGACATATCTTATAGAAATTTATTTTCAACCGGTCATTACTATGGCGGTATTGGAGGCGCAAACGATAGCTTCTCAAGAACTGGAAATGGTTTTGACACATTCTTCGGTTTGGGTTTCAAGATAAAAACTTTCAAAAATGTTTTTCTTTCTTCAGAATTAGGTAATTTAATAGCTAATAAAGCAGTAAATTCCTCATCAACATCACTGACAACTGGAAAAACAACAAAGGCACATTACACAGAAATAAATGCTCATCTGATAATGAAACTGCATCTGACTGTTAAGTTTTAGTTATCAAGAGGCGTCAGTATTTATAACCCGGATCCACTGCTATAGCTGACAACAAAAATCCAATTTTTAAATAATGAACATAGAAATTAAAACTTACAACAATTCTCAAGCAGCAGAAGAAAAAGCCATTTGTGTTTTTTTAGCTGAAGAAATCTGCGAGCAATTACCAGAAGCAGAAAATAAAATATGGCATGGGCATCCTGTTTGGTTTTTAGATGGCAACCCCGTTGTTGGGTACGACAAATTAAAAGGCGGTATTCGGTTGATGTTTTGGAGCGGTGTAAGCTTCGAAGAAAAACAATTGGTGCCTGGCAAAAGCGGAAAGTTTAAAGACGCCTCTATTACTTACACCTCTGCCGAACAAATCGATGTAAAAGATTTGAAACGGTGGTTGAAAAAATCCGAAGACATACAATGGGACTATAAAAACATTGTGAAACGAAAAGGTGTTTTAGAACGATTGAAGTGAAATTAAACCAGTCTTTTTAAAAAGAAAGTCCCGAAAGGAATTAACGATAACATAAAAGCAATTACCGAATTTTTAAAGCTAAGCTTCACTTTAAAAAACATCAAAGCCAATAATATTATAAAAGCAACAAACAACGCTCCATGAATGGAACCTACAGGGCGCACATATTCCGGCGTATTATACAAATATTTTAAAGGCATGGCTATAAATAATAAAACCAAATAACTATAGCCTTCTATTTTGCCAACTAATAAAAACCATTTTGTGATGTTTGAATTTTCCATGAAAGATAAATGTACGATAAAATAAATCAGCGAATTGTGTTTTGTTGGTGAAGCCTATAATATTTACAGTACATTTCTGAAATTGAAACTTTGTTCTCGACAACGCTCGAACTGACATGTAAAGTAAGAATAATTCTTACTATTTTACCTCAACAACAATAGGAGCGATAATGAATTTCTCGATGAGCTTTTCAATTTTAGGTGTAAAGTCGTTTGTGAAAACTAAATGTTGACATTTGGGTAAACTCAAAGCCAGTCGATCTATTTGTCCGTGTAACGCATTTTTAATAATCATTTCTGCATCATCAATAACAAATAATTTTATTTTATTGAGATTAAAATTTTTACGGAAATAGATTTCTAAAACACGTTTGGCAGTTCCAATAACGATATCTGTTCCAAAATAAATAGCCTCCGTTTGCGCATCAATTTTTCCTCCATCAAAAGCTACTTCTGCACGTAAATCAGTTTCACGAGAAAACAATTTAAATTGTTCCTTCATTTCTAATGCTTTTACTTCATCAGATACAATAATTAAAGCGCGTGGTGCATCTTCAAAAGCTGAGCCCAATTTTTGAATGGCTGAAATGATGATCGTAGAGCTTTTTCCACAACCCTGTGGCCCAATTCCAATAACGTCTGAACCTCCATTGATTTTTGGAATGCATTTTAACTGCATTTCTGTTGGTTCTTCAAATCCATGTTCCGAAAGTGATGCGGTTAATTTTTTATTTAATTTTTCTTTAAACATAATTATCTTTTAATACCCTTTTTATTTAATGCTTCCTGGTAAGCAGAAGCGTTCTTCATATGCACTTTGTAATCATTCGTAAAGCAAGAAGTTCCGCTAAAATCAGGGTTAGCGCAAAAATAAGTAAAGTTGTGATGGGTATAATTTAGCACCGCATCAATCGCAGATGGATATACCAGACATATTGGCCCTGGAGGTAATCCTTTGTATTTATAAGTGTTGTATGGTGAATCAATCTCTTTATCAGTAGAAAGCACCCGTTGTACATCAAAATTGCCATTCGCAAAAACGATGGTTGGATCAGCCTGCAAGCGAATGTCTTGTTTTAAACGATTAATATAAACACCCGCAATTTTTTTCTGTTCAGATTTGATACTGCTTTCACTTTGTACAATAGAGGCAAGGGTAACAATTTCGGGGATTGAGTATCCCATCGTTTTGGCTTTGGCTATATTGTCTTTTGTCCAGATCTGGCGATATGATTTCTCCAATAAAGCAAACAAGTCGTCAATGTGGGTTGTCCAATTCAATTCATAGGTTTCCGGGATGATGAGCGACATAAAGTTCTCTCCATTTAAACCGTATTTTTCATTCAATTTATTTTCATCAGAACAATAGTCTTCCAGTTCGGCTTTTTCTATTTCAAGTTTATCAGAAACATACTCAATGAATTGTTCTTTTGTGCGGATCTGAGAATTAAAAAATAATTTTACATTTTCTTGTTTAGCATTTATAATCATTCTCACAATAGAGCGATTGCTCATCTTTGCATCTATTCTGTATTTACCGGGATTAATGTTTTCAGACAGATCCATTTCTTTAGCCATCCATTCAAAACTTTCATGGTCATCAATAATGTTTTGTGAATAGAGTTCGTCTAGCACGTCATCAAAGGAGGCATTTGTTTTAATATAGATGTAGGTGAATTTTTTGCCATTCAGGTGAACATTATTCTTTAATAAATTTTCATAAGCCCAAAAACCGCCAAATGCAAGTGCAGCAAAAACTGCAATAAGGATAATTTTTTTTAAGATACTTCCCTTTTTGGCCATTACAAAAGCAATTCTTTAACTAAAACAAAAAGTCCAACGGCCAGAGTAAACCAACCAAAGGCAGGTTTCAATTTTTTAGATGAAATTTTATTTGACAGTAAACTCCCCAGTAAAATACCAATACCACAAATAGCAGATATTCCAAATAAAAATTTCCAATCTAAATTCTGATACCCGATGTTTCCTAAAAAACCAATGATAGAATTTAATGCAACAATACATAAAGAGGTTCCAATGGCTTTTTTAAAATTCAAACGCATAAAAACCATCAATACTGGCACAATAATAAATCCACCACCAGCTCCCACAAATCCCGTAATGATTCCTATTAACACGCCTAATAAAATTACAAAAGGAATGCCCAAAGGAGTTTTTGCGAATTCATTCCATTTAGCATCTTTAATTCTGTTAGGCTTGCGCGTAATGAGCATTGAATAAGATGCACTTAAAATTAAAAGTGCAAAAACCACCATAATTAATGTATGCTTATAAATTAAAACTTCTTTTATCATAAATTCAGCTGGAATAACAGGCATAATAAATCGTCGCATACAAAACACAGTGACAACAGATGCCAGGGCAAAATTTAAAATGGCTTCGGCACTTACTTCGCCTTTTTGTAAATAACTAATGGCACCAACTAAAGCTGTAAAGCCAACAATAAACAACGAATAGGTCGTGGCTAAATCAGCTTCAATACACATGACATAAACCAAAACAGGCACTCCAAGCAGTGAACCACCACCACCAATTAATCCAAGGATAATCCCGATGATCAAAAATGCTATGAATCCGGCTATGATCAATTATTTAATTTCAAAAGTTGATACAATATTCAATTCTTTTAGTTGTTCATCGCTGATTTCACTCGGGCTATCAATCATCACATCTCGTCCTGAGTTGTTTTTTGGAAAGGCTATAAAATCACGGATACTATCACTCCCTCCAAACAATGAACATAAACGGTCAAAACCGAATGCCAATCCCCCATGTGGAGGGGCTCCGAATTCAAAAGCATTCATTAAAAATCCAAACTGCTTTTGTGCTTCATCTTTAGTGAACCCTAACAAGTCAAACATCTGTGCCTGTAGTTCTTTATTATGGATACGAATACTGCCGCCACCAATTTCAACACCATTAATTACCAGATCATAAGCATTTGCTCTTACAGCACCCGGATCGGTTTTTAATAAATTAAAATCTTCCGGTTTAGGGGAAGTAAAAGGATGATGCTTGGCGTGCCAGCGACCAGCCAAAGATGCCAACAAATTAGGATCTCCGTCATTCCATTCCAGTAAAGGAAAATCAATTACCCATAAAGCTGAGAATTTCGTTTTATCTCTTAAACCTAACCGGCTTCCCATTTCTAAACGCAATTCACTCATTGCTTTTCGTGTCTTTTCATCAGGTCCCGCTAACACTAATATCAAATCGCCAGGTTGTGAATCACAGGCAACCGACCATGCTTTCAGATCTTCTTCATTATAAAATTTATCAACGCTGGATTTGATGGTGCCATCGGCATTGTGACGGGCATAAACTAAGCCGGTGGCGCCAAGTTGAGGGCGTTTAACCCATTCTGTTAGTTCATCTAACTGTTTGCGGGTATACTCTGCCGCGCCTTTGGCACAAATTGCCACTACCAGTTCCGCATCATCAAATACTTTAAAATTTTTGCCTGCCGTTGCCTGTTTGAAATCAATGAATTTCATTTCAAAGCGTGTATCAGGCTTATCATTGCCATAGTACTGCATTGCATCCGCATAGGTCATATGAGGCACATGAGGCATATCTATGTTCTTTACTGTTTTGAATAAATTTCTAATCAATCCTTCGAAAGTATCGAGGATGTCTTTTTGTTCCACGAAGCTCATCTCACAATCGATTTGAGTAAACTCAGGTTGCCTGTCTGCCCGCAAATCTTCATCACGAAAGCATTTTACAATCTGATAGTATCTGTCGAAACCTCCGACCATTAAAAGCTGTTTAAAGGTTTGTGGAGATTGAGGCAAAGCATAAAATTGTCCTTCGTTCATTCTGCTTGGTACAACAAAATCACGCGCTCCTTCAGGGGTCGATTTAATCAGTACCGGTGTTTCTACTTCCAAAAAATTCAATTTATCAAGATAGTTACGCGTTTCAATGGCCATACGGTGACGCAACTCCAGGTTTTTACGAACTTCATTTCTGCGAAGATCTAAATAACGGTATTTCATTCTTAACTCATCACCACCGTCTGTATTATCTTCAATGGTGAAAGGAGGAGTTTGAGATTCGTTTAATATATTAAATTCCTTTACTAATATTTCAATTTCTCCGGTAGGATTATTTTTGTTTTTACTTTCCCGTTCAATTACTGTTCCGCTGATCTGGATTACAAATTCACGGCTCACACTCCTTGCGTGTGCATTCATATCCTTGTCCACATCCTCACTAAATGCAAGCTGAGTAACACCATAACGATCTCTTAAATCAATAAATGTCATTCCGCCTAAATCCCTGGATTTTTGAACCCAGCCGCATAACGTCACTTGTTTGTTAATGTCTGATAATCGTAATTCTCCGCAGGTGTGTGTACGTAACATAGTAAAAATTTAAAGCTTAAATTTACCAAAAAAACAGTGAGTTGAGAAAGAAAAAATGTTATTCAAAACGATTAAAGTCGCGCAGATTTTTAAAGGTTCCCGACTTCGCGAACTAACAAAATATTATGCTTTGTTGAATAACTCTTCTGCCTTTTCCCAGTTGGCAATATTCCACCAGTTAGTAATGTAATCGGCGCGTTTGTTTTGGTATTTTAAATAGTAAGCATGTTCCCAAACATCCAATGCCATTACCACTTTTACTGAATCAGTATCAACAACGCTTACACGCATAAAAGGATTTTCTTGATTTTCTGTAGTTTCAATAACTAACTTGTTATTACGCAAAACTAGCCAGCACCAGCCGCTTCCAAAATGTTTGGTAGCTTTTTCTGAAAATAATGTTTTAAATTCTTCGAAAGATTTAAATTCTTTATTAATCGCTTCTGCTAATTTTCCTGAAGGGAAATTTGGTTTAGCTTCTTTATTCGGTTTTAATAATGTCCAAAACAACGTATGATTTACATGACCTCCTAAATTATTTCGCAAAACCGATTTACCTTTGGAATATGGATCAAATTGGCGACATTTAGTTATATCATCAACTTGATAATTTAAATCTGTAGATTTAATCTCATTACATTTATTTACATAAGCCTGGTGATGTTTTGCGTGATGAATTGTCATCGTTTGCTCATCAATGAAAGGCTCTAATGCGTTGTAGGCGTAGGGCAAGGGTGCTAATGAGAATGGCAAGGAAGCAATTCCTTCGCCTCCAAGATTTTCTAATGCAGCTAACTGCTCATTGCTTACTAATTTAGTAGCAATTCCTGAAAGCCCTAATAAACCAAGTTTTTTAAAAAATGCTCTTCTGTCACTCATGCTAAAACTGAATTAATAATTGATTTTTTTCTACCGCAATACCTTTACTAATGGCAATTTTTTTGATCACACCATCCGTTGGTGATTTCAAAATGTTTTCCATCTTCATTGCTTCCAATACGATCAGTGCATCGCCTTTTTTAACTTCCTGGCCTTCTGTTACCAGTATGTTTAAAACCATTCCGGGCATTGGTGCTTTTATCTCATTTACTTTTTTAGCCGCTAAATTATCTAATCCAAGGCTATGTAAAAGATCATCATATTTATCTTTAATATCGAGAGTATAAGAAGTATTGTTGATCTTCACAACCATCTTCTTATCTTCAGGAATATGTCTTACTACTTCGAGGTTATAAGATACATTATCTTTTAATAAATGATAAACACCTTCCCTGACTTTAATAATATCAGCTGAAAATTCTTTTCCGTTCAGTGTGCCTGAAATAGCTTCTTTATTTTGCTTATGAAGTTCTGTTTTAAACTCTTTTGAGCCATTTAACGTGATTGTGTACATAAAGCAAATGTAAATCAAATTAGTGGAAATAAAAACGCCCCGAATGTTTTTCGGGGCGTTTTAAAGTATTTATGTAAGCTTTTATTTCTTAATGAATTCGCCCATTTTGTTATCAAAGTTTAAGAAGTATCCTCCTTTTGCAAGGTTAGATGCATCTACAGTTGATCCAAATCCTCTTTTTACAACATTACCATATTGATCATAGATTTCATACATGGTGTCGTGTGGCTTATCTCCTGCAACAAAACTGATGTCCTTTGAAACTTTAATTGGTGCAAATGTTATTTCCGGTTCGCCAGACATGAAATCAACTGGTTTGGATAAACGAGGTTGACCACTATAATCTGTTTGACGCACTCTGATTTGGTTTTTACCTGAATGCGGTGCTACTTTAAATGTATAATCGTTTGTTCCAGGGGTTCCTTTACCATCTACTTCGCCTACTTTCACCCATTTGTTCCAGCGAAATTGCTCAATAGCAAATGCCAGTTTTCCAGTTTCAGATTTTGTTGAAAATTTTAAAGTTCCCTCTTTATCAACCGTCATCGAAATAACTTCAAAAGTGCTTTTCGGTTTAAGTACCTCCGGATTTAAAACTTTAGGCTTACAATCTTCTTTATGTTTAATTTTAATTTCAACTTTTTCTCCAATAGTTAATTTGTGAGGTTTGAAGTCTATTTCAAATGCACTTGAGTTGGTTTCATCTGTTGTAATATTTCCGTTAACTAATACCTCCGTTACGCAAAAACCTACGCCACCGCTACCAAATGGGTTCTGTACATATAAGTTTTTACCTTGGTAATTTCCTTCTAAAATAATAACACCGCCTTGTGAAAATCCTTTAAATGAAAAGATTAAAGAGAGTATTAATATTGTGTAAATTTGTTTCATAGTCTGTTTGTTTTAGCACGTCTGCGAAAAGTCTTGCAATATTAAAACGATATTTGAGAAAAACAAAATAAAAAACGCTTTTTTATTTAAAAAATGCAAATAGTCAGGAATATTTCAAAAACAGTCGATTAATTGTTATATTTAGGCGGTTTTAAAATTTTTTCATTTATTATGAATTTTAACATATCAATATTAGCAGTTACAGTTTCAATAGTATTGTTGAGCTGTAAAAATAATGGTGACAATGCTAGTGGCAAGCAATCAGACAAAAACGGCGGCACTTTTGTGATGGCGGAAAGCAATCAGATCGCAACTTTATACCCACTTTCTATTACATCGCAAGTTGAAGGGCTCGTAACTTCTCAAATTCATGAAAGCCTGGTGCGTTTAGATGCTAAAACGCTTGAACTATTTCCTGGATTAGCAGAAAAATGGGAATATTCAGCGGATGGAAAACTATTTACATTTCACCTGGTAAAAGGAGCACATTTTCAGGATGACAAATGTTATAAAGATGGGAAAGGTCCTGAAATTACAAGCAAGGATGTGAAATTTACGTTAGAAAATATGGCTGCTAAAACTGAAAATAATTATCAGTTTAACACGATTTTAAAAGACCGCTTAGCAGGTGCAACAGAATTTTTTGATAAAAAAAGCACTACTATTTCAGGAATAAAAATCATTGATGACTATACTTTTTCTCTTGAATTGGTTAAGCCAAGCCTTAGTTTTTTAAAGCTATTAGCCAATCCCGCAGCAGCAATTATAAATGAAACTGCAAACAAAGCATACGGACAAGAACTTAAAACGGGTGCAGGGCCTTTTATGTATGATCAATCTTCCACTAAGGATAAAGTAGTGTTGGTTAAAAACCCAAATTATTTCCTAAAAGATAGTGCTGGGTATTCCCTCCCATATCTTGATTCTGTTGTGGTGCTGATAACCCCTTCTATTGAAGATGGATTATCTCTTTTTGAAAACAAAAAAGTTGACCTGATTAATACCTTACCTTCCTTAAGAGTTAAAGATGTAGTTGAAAAAAACATAAAAGAATTTATCAGCCATCCTCCGAAATCATTATTGCAAAGAGAACCGGAAATGTACAGTCAGTTTTATGTTTTTAATACCAAACAAAAACCTTTCGATAATGCAAAAGTAAGACAGGCAATAAATTATGCAATAGATAGGGAGAAACTGGTTGATAATGTATTGCAAGGACAGGCAATTGGTGCTGCAATTTATGGCATAACTCCTAATACTTTTAGTGGGTATGATATAAAAAAAATAAAAGGTTATACCTTAGATATTGCGAAAGCTAAAAAACTTTTGAGTGAAGCTGGTTTTCCTAATGCCAAAGGGTTTCCGGAAGTAAAAATCATAGTAAACTCAGGAAATTCAAGAAACAGTTCTGTAGCAGTAGAACTACAAAAACAATTAAAGGAAAATCTGAATATCAATGTAAATTTTGAATCATTACCCAATGTTCAAAAATATGATCTTCAGATACACGGTAAAAGTGATATTTATAGAGATGCCTGGGTGGCTGATTTCCCAAGTCCTGAATCTTTTTTAGGTTTATTTTTAGGTGATGGAGTACCTACCGATATGGAAGAATCAAGTTTTCCTAATACGTCGCGCTATCAGAATTCGATATATGATGAATACTTTAAGAAAGGCCGTGATTCAAATAATAAAGATACCAGTTATGCTTATTTTATGAAAGCAGAGCAACTTTTGATAGATGATGCTGTTATAATTCCATTATGGTACGAAGGATCCTATCGTTTATTAACTAACAATGTGAAAGGGTTAAATTTAAACGCTATGCGTTATTATGATCTAACCAAAACTTACAAAGTTAAATAACATTAAAGGGGTTCACCTGAACCTTTGTTTTACATTTCATGGCAGATTATTATTCAATACTCGGACTTCCAAAAAATGCGAGTGATATTGAAATTAAAACTGCTTTCAGGAAACTTGCAAAGGTTTATCACCCTGATAAAAAACCCAATGACCCGAATGCAAAACATTTATTTGAAAGCATTCTAAAAGCCTACAGCACATTAATAAATCCGCATTCCAGAAAGCGTTATGATAATGCCAATTTTACGGAGCCGGTTAAAAAAGTTCAGTCAAAAAATCCAAGGCAAACCGGTCAAAAGGAATGGACAAGCACCGAGGAAGATCTCAAGCGCAGGGACTATTATAAAAAACATTACCACCAGGTAAAAAGTAAAACAACTCCTAAAGAAAAAACAACAACACCCTATACAGATTACAAATATGTATTGTTTGCTACTCCAATTGCTGTAGGTTTGTTAATGTTAATACTATCTATTTTTGGCTCTGAACCAAAAACCGAGTTACTTCCACAAAAGGAAACGTCTTTGGTTGAAACTAAAAGTTCCGCCATTAAACTATCGAATGGTGATAAGCCTTACAGTGGCTATTTTGGCAATCCTAAAATTTTTGACACCAATAATAGTTTACAGATCAATAACTCCAGTTCATTTGATGCCGTTATTGTTCTGTTTGATAAAGAGACCAATCAATATATCCAACATTCTTATTTAAAAGATTCATACTATGCTGAATTTTCCAATCTTCCTGATAATGGTGTGTATTGGAAATGCATGCTTGGAAAGAACTGGAATAATACCAAAGTACTATATGATCATAAAGTGTCTGGTGGGTTTGACAGCATTGTCCAATATCAAAATCATGAAAAGTCGCCAACCTTATTTCCGCAGGAGAATGGTGAAGAGATCACTCTTTTATATGTTATAGATTCGCATTCCAAAAACAAACAATACATTAGCAACGAAGAAGATTTTTTTAAAAAGTAAAGATGCTGAAAACCACTCAATTTAAAAACGGGAATGTTTGTTTTTCCGACACCGGGAAAGGAAGAACCGTTGTGTTGTTGCATGGGTTTTTAGGTTCGCATAAAATATGGGCAGGTACTATTGAGAGTCTTTCAAAATCCTTTCGTGTGATTGCTATTGATTTACCAGGACACGGAGAAACAGATTGCTATGGTTATGTGCACACTTCTGAATTGATTGCTAAATGTGTGAAGCATGTTATGGATAGTTTACGGCTAAAAAAATATGTGATCATAGGGCATAGCATGGGGGGTTATGCGGCGTTGGCATTTGCAGATCTGTATCCTGATAACCTCAAGGGATTATGTCTTTATCATTCAACTGCCTATGCAGATAGTGAAGAAAAAAAGAGAGACCGGACTCGCTCCATTAAAGTGGTAAAAGCAAACCATAAAATATATACGACTGAGGTTGTCAAAAACCTATTTGCAAAAAAGAATTTCAAATACCTGAAAGAAGAAATTGCCTTTGCCCAAAAGATTGCCGCTAAAACATCCAAACAATCTATTATTGCTTCCTTGGAAGGGATGAAAGACAGGCCTAACCGTGATATTATTTTAGGACTTGCGCAATACCCTATCATGATGGTGATTGGTGAATTGGATAACGTATGGCCTTACACCCAACTTTTGGAACAAAGTGAATTGATTCAGAATAAACACATTCTATATTTAGAGCATGACGGTCATATGGGATTTCTGGAAAGCCCCAGAGTTAGTAATTCTGCTTTAATGAAATTTTTGAGAGTTTGTTTTAAATAAAATTCAAACCTTTAAATTATTTTTACCTTAAATGTAAAAATATTAATAATATATGTTTGTCTCCAATTTATATATCTTTATGCCATAATTTGGAATATTCATCGAAAATATTGTTCTTTACCCAATTTTAAAACAAAAAATATGAAAAAAAATCTACTTAGTTTGTCCTTACTTATTTTACCATTAATTGGTTCAGCACAAATTACTATTACTCAATCTGACTTGCCTACAATTGGCAGTATGTGGTTTGAATTGAATGATACAACTACACTCCAATCTATTAC
>JANPOX010000121.1:0-11617 GCA_031428235.1 Bacteroidia bacterium
GTTACCGAAGTTGTGGTTGTGAATGAACATCCATTAGTTGGATTCACTACTCTAACAGTATATGTTCCAGCAGCTCCAGAAGCTGTTGTGCTTTGTGAATTCACACTTCCCACAGAACCTCCTAATGGTGCTGTCCATGTATAATTCATACCGGCTAAAGTTGAATTTAAAGCAACAGTAGTTGTAGAACAGGTGAGTGTGCCTGTGGTACTTGCAGTGGTTGTAGGGGTGGTTGTATTTTGAACCACTACCTGATTATTGGAAGTTGAACAGCCACTGGATGTGTTTGTGACAGTATATTGATATGTTCCTCCTTGAGTTACTGTGATGGTTCCTGTTCCATTTCCTGAAGCTATTGCTGGCCCAGTCCATAAAATTGTTACAGGCGTTACTGTTGTAGAAATACTTACAGTAACTAATGTATTTGTACAGGTGATTGTATTTGTTACCGGATTATTAGTGACAGTTGGTGCACCGGCACTTGGAAAAACCTGAACGGTTGATGCAGCTGTACATCCGTTGGATGGATTAGTTGCAGTTAGCGTATATACTCCGGCACCGCACGCAGATGAAATTGCAGTAGTAGCTGTGCCGCAAACGCTAGCCCCTGTCCAATTTACAGTTGCATTTGTAGGCGTTAATACACTTCCTGTTAATGCTACAGAAGAAGAGGCGCACGTTAAAGTTTGATTTGTTCCTGCACTTACTCCTGTTGGTGCAACCGTATTTTGGGTTACTGAAGTTGTTGTTGAAAAAGTACAACCATTTGCCGAATTCAATACCAATAACGAGTAAGTTCCTGCGCCTGATGCGGATGTTGATTGCGTGTTCGCACTAGCCACTGATCCTCCAGCAGGAGCAGACCAAGTGTAATTCATGCCGGCTAATGTTGAGTTTAAAGCAACAGTTAATGTTGTACATGTCAATGTCCCTGTTGTACTAGCCGTTGTAGTTGGAACGGCAGTATTTTGAGTAACTGCGGTAGTCGTAGTAAAAGTACAACCATTTGCAGGATTAACAACAGTTAAAGAATATGTTCCTGAAGTTCCAGATGCCGTTGTAGATTGAGTGTTGGCTGAACCAACAGATCCTCCTGCTGGTGCAGTCCACGTGTAATTCATACCCGATAATGTCGAATTTAATGTAACACTTGTTGTAGAACATGTTAACGTTCCGGTTGTACTTGCTGTTGATGTAGGAACCGTTGTGTTTTGGGTTACTGAAATTGTCTGTGTAGTCGAACAGGCTGATGATGTATTTGTAACTACTACAGTATATTGCCCTCCTGCATTAACCGTCGCTGATGCAGTAGTTGCTCCCGCTGTAACTCCAGTACCGGTCCAGCTATAGGATACCGGGCTGGCTGTTGTTGTTGCTACTACCTGAGCCGTTAACGTTGTACATGATAATGAGTTTGTAACTGAAGTCGTGACAGATGGAATGCTAACATTTACTACAACCTGTGTTGTTGCTGAATTAAAACATCCATTTGCAGGATTGGTTACCGTTAATGTATAAACATTAGCAGATGTAGCTGTAGCTGTGTAACTGGTTGACCCACTTGCTACACCACCCGTCCATACCGGAGTAGCAGTAGATGGAGTTGCCGAACCTATCAGCGTAACAGTTGGGGTCGCACAGGTTATGGTTTGAGTGGCTGAAACAGTTAAGGTTGGAACCGTTGTGTTTTGCGTTACTGCTGTTGTAGTATTAAAAGAGCAACCATTGGCAGGATTAAACACCATTATTGAATATGTTCCCGCTGCGCCTGATGCCGTTGTTGATTGCGTATTTGCACTACCTACACTTCCACCCGCAGGTGCAGTCCATGTATAGTTCATGCCGGCTAAGGTTGAATTTAAATTTACTGTTAATGCCGTACAGGTCAATGTTCCCGTAGTACTGGCCGTAGTGGTTGGTACAGTGGTATTTTGGGTAACGGCTGTTGTTGTTGTAAATGAACAGCCGTTTGCCGGATCCACAACTCTAATTGTATAGGTACCTGCTGCGCCTGATGCTGATGTTGATTGCGTATTTGCACTTCCTACACTTCCTCCTGCTGGTGCAGTCCAGGTGTAATTCATACCCGATAAAGTTGAATTTAATGTAACACTTGTTGTAGAACATGTTAATGTTCCCGTTGTACTTGCTGTAGTTGTTGGAATGGTAGTATTTTGAACAACCATCTGATTATTAGAGGTTGAACAACCACTTGAAGTATTAGTAACGGTATATTGGAAGGTTCCTCCCTGGTTCACAGAAATACTTGATGTATTTGTAGCCCCCACAATACCCGTTCCTGACCATGTATAAGTTACCGGAGTTGCTGTTGTTGTAATACTAACAGTCACTAATGTATTTGTACAAGTGATTGTGTTGGTGACAGGATTATTTGTAACGGTTGGTGCACCAGAGCTTGGAAACACTTGGACGGTTGATGTGGCAAGACAGCCATTTGAAGGATTTGTTGCCGTTAAAGTATATACACCGGCGCCACAAACTGTTGTTGTTAAACTTGTCGCCGAACCACAAACATTTGCGCCCACCCAGTTTGCTGTAGCATTTGTGGGTGTTGCAACGCTTCCATTTAATGTTACAGAAGCTGAAGCGCATGTTAATGTTTGATTTGCACCAGCGCTCACACCAGTTGGTATTACTGTATTTTGAGTAACTGATGTGGTAGTTGAAAAGGTACAGCCTGCTGTACTTTGAACATTTAAAGTATAAACTCCTCCTGCGCCTGATGCAGTAGTTGATTGACTATTCGCAGAACCTAATATTCCACCCGCCGGTGCAGTCCAGGTATAATTTGCACCAGCCAAAGTTGAATTTAAAGTTATTGTTGGGGTTGAACATGAAATAGTTCCTGAAGGACTTGCAGTTGTAGTTGGCGTAGGATTAACCGTTAAAGTTGTTGTCCTTGTTCCTGTACAACCCGCAGCAGTGCCTGCTATAGTATAAACTGTTGTTACTGTCGGATTGGCAGTTACCGTAGCTCCTGAAGTTGTATTTAAGCCGGTTGCAGGGCTCCATGTATATGACGTTGCTCCTGATGCAGTTAAAGTAGCAGATCCTGTAGCGCAAATAGTTGCTGTATTAACAGTAATAGTTGGAGGCGTACAAACAACCGTTGTTGTACCTACCTGAATTAAAAAAGTACAGGCTGTTCCGGCAAAACCATCAATATTAACATAATAACAACTATTAGCTACTGGTGTAAAGGTATATGAATAATTTGTGGTCACACCCGGATTCGCACAAACAATAGAGGTACCAGTACCAGCTGTTAGCATAGCACAATTTTGATTAGCCCCAAATATTGATAGTTGTAATCCTTGGGTACTATTACAAATTTGACTGTTTACATTCAAAAATGCAGTTTGTCCTACCGGCCATGTTGATGGGGCGCACCAATTAAACCAAACATTATTTTCTGCACTACCAGCGGCAGGGCTTTGACAAATAGAAGGCCCATCTGCTGTTGAATTTGCATTGGTGGTTTCAAAAGGTACATTGGTAGTAAGAGAAATTGCTCCCGCACAAGCATCATTGGGCGGCACAAAAGCTACTGAGCTCGTTATACATGTGGCAACAGCTGTACAAGTAGGGCATCCTACAAAAGCAGTACTGGACTGACTCACCATTATTAAATAAGTTTGCCCAACTGTTAAACCGGTTACCGCTGAAATACCGCCACTCCCAGCAACCTCACTAAAACATGCTACTTGGGTTAAACTACCGCAAGTACCCGAGTAAATAACATAATCCCTTTTTTCAGCTGTAGCTCCGCCTCCACCTGTATAATTTGTTTCATTGGATATAGAAAAACTTGTAGCAGTAGCAGTTACCTCTAACCATTCCACTTGTTGTGTTATTTCATTATCTGTAGTACAGCCTGGATTAACTGTACTTGTTCCAGTCATGGCAACCATATTACCGGCCGCATTTTCCATTTGATAATAGCCAGCATATTGAGCACCGCTTGAATTACCACATCCTGTTTGAGGATATAATGTAATTGGATTTGCACAAGATGTTCCTGCTACCTGCGAATAGGATAACAACGGGCTTAAAAGTAATGCAAGAAATAGTATACTTAATGATTTGTTCATATTTGAAATGTTTTGTTTTTTTTAAACAGAATGTTACTTAAATTAATTCTCAAACTTATTTACAATAATATATTCTTCTAAAGGCTTAAAATCCTTTTGGTTAATACTATTTTTTGGTAAAATTTTTATTCTGCAAGTGTTACTTACCTCGAGAAAAGTAGTTGTATTTTCAGTGCGAAGCTCTTCAATTTTTTTTATCAAATCAGTCGTTAAGGCCAGCGCTTTGTATTGATCCGTTACTAAAAAAATAATTTGCGTTGTCTTTTTAATTTCCCAAGAATTAAACTTAACAACAGTTTCATTTGTCGATGTAGAGCCTCGCTGAGCTATACTTACTTTTCCTAATAAAAGGAATGTGATCACTAAGGAGAATAAATACTTTTTTTTCATGGATTTTGATTTTGTAAATGGACTAAAACTGATTATTTGATATATATGGGTGCAATTTGACAAATTTTAAGCCAGAATTTTATGTGCAAATTTTGCCATTTTAACTCTGAACAATCTGGTAAACTTAAATAAACATCAGATTAAAACAAAACTATTTACTCAGCGGAATGGTATTTTCACCCAATTTTTCTTGTGATTTATCGTAAATATACAAGGCTAAAACCTTTTGGGAGAAAATCAGCATTTATTAGTGGTTTTTTATTAAATTTATACGGACTTTTTGTGAGATACAATTTAAAAAAACCTCTTATTCTTTTTTTTAAAATCCTTATTGGTATTTTAAGTTTTTGGATTATATACAACCGGATTACCCAAATTCCGCATTTAAAAGAACAATTGTACATTTTGTTTAGCGAACCAAAAATGTATGGTGTATTTGGCTTGGTTTTATTTTTAATGCCACTTAACTGGGGAATTGAAAGCTATAAATGGAAAACAATAACTCATAAAGTTGAAAAAATTAGCTACCCAACGGCCTTAAAATCTATTTTTTCAGGAATCTGCGTCGGAAACCTTGCTCCAGGTAGAGCTATGGAATTTTTGGCAAAAATATTTTTTTTTAAACCTGAAAACAGACCAACTGTTACCGTGCTGCATTTTATAAACGGGATGTTTCAAATGCTGATTACAGTCACTGTTGGAATGATTTCGGTTGCGGCAAAACTCAATCAAACTGCGGATGCCAGCAATTTCATCTATTATGTCATAGCTGCGGGGGCTTGCATGATTCTATTTTTCTGCTGGGCCATTTTAAATGTAGCCTTTATTCAAAAAAAACTGGCCTTTATTAAATGGTTCAGAGTGCATGAAACCCAAAACATACAGTTTTCAAGAAGGTTGATCCTTCAATTAATTTCTCTTTCAATTATACGCTACCTGGTATTTACTACCCAGTTTTATATTTTATTTAATGCATTATCGCCACAAAATAATTTGCCTGAAACCTTTATGAGTATAGCCGCCTATTTTATGTTAACCAGTTTAATACCCATGGTAAGTTTCATTGAACCTGCTATAAGAGCGGCAATCGCTTTATTTGTATTTAATAATACAGGTGATAACACAGTAATTGTTGTTTTATCCTCAACCTTTGTTTGGATCATAAATGTTGTTATTCCAAGTCTAATCGGGTACATTATTATTTTAAAAGAAAAAATAGATTTCAGATCGACCCGTGCTAATTGAGTTGTACATATTTGCTATTATCAGTATTGCTTATGGTACATTTATTACCCTGGCTATTATTGGTTTTAACAAGCTCAACCGTTCTGTCAAAAAACCTAAATTATCTGATCCGGTTTTTATTTCCATAGTTATTTCGGCCAGAAACGAAGCTTCGAATATTGGTGAATGCCTGAAACAGATCATCAACCAGAATTTCACCAAAGAACTTTTTGAAATTATTCTTGTGGATGATGCTTCAACCGATAATACCTATACTATTGCTCATGATATTCTTTTAGAATCTAATATATCTTTTGAACTCATCCGTCAAAATATGCATCATGGAAAGAAAAATAATCTGGCCTTAGCCATTAAAAAATCAAAAGGTGCGCTCATTATTACTACGGATGCAGATATTTATTACCGGCATCCTAACTGGTTACTAACAATATCTGATTATTTTAGAAGTTATTCGCCAAATATGCTGGTGATGCCGGTTGATTATCAATCACAATCAGGTTTATTGGAGAAATTTCAAATTATTGAAAATATAGCATTAACAGGCATAACCGCGGGTTTTACCGGACTCCAAAAATCTTTTATGTGCAATGGAGCAAACCTTGCATTTAAGAAAACCGCCTTTAATACCACTAATGGATATCACTCTCATTTGCATGTTTCGTCTGGTGAGGATGTGTTTTTATTAGAAGAAATTAAAAAAATCGATGCCTCTTCAGTACACTATGCGCTCTTAAGGGAACTAATTGTAAAAACCAAACCTTTAAATTCATGGAAAGAATTTTTTCATCAACGGGTGAGGTGGGCTTCCAAAGCAAAATATAACCCAAATCACTTAAATCTTCTTGCCGGTTTTATTATCATTGGAGCAAACCTTTTATTTTTGGCTTTGTTTGTTGCAATCCTTAAAAAATCATTCATTATTCCTTATTTATCGATTTTTGCGATTTCAAAGTTTGTTTTTGATTTTTTGTTGCTATTTTTAGCTTCAGATTTTTTAGGGCGCATTAAATCTATTTGGTGGATTATTCCTTTTGAATGTTTGTATTGGATATACGCACTCATTGTTGGAATCACATCATTGTTTTATAAACCCTATTGGAAAGAAAAAAAAATTAACTGATTGTTATTTAAGAAATCACATACGGACTATACTTCAGAATCTCTCTCTGTTCAAACATGGCGGCGCTTTAAACGCAACAAACTGGCTATGTTCGGCCTTATTTTAATAATTGCTGCAACTACCATTTCCATTTTAGGATTTTTAATTACTCCTGATTCTTCTCCTTATGCAAATGATCAAAAACCTGAACTGCATATTAAAAAGCCGGGTTTTAAAGCTCAAATGTTACTCGCAAGAAAAAATGAAATCACTCATCAAGACGGCTGGTTTTGTAAAATGATCTTTGGAGAGGTAAGCGATTTCACATATATTCCAGCTTATACTTATTCTTTTAAAGGTTTTGATGTTGTTATTGAAGAATTCACTGGTAACGAGCCTAATAACGGTAACAAAATCCCTTATAATTTAGCAGATGTTGTTTATGACGTTAATAATAATTACCCGATTAAAAACGACAGTCTCACAAATCAAATTGAATTTTATCAGCTCAGTAGCGGTGAAAAATTAAAACTGAATATCACTGATCTTCAAAAGACCATTACTGAAAACCATATTAAAGACCGGAGATATATGTTAGGAACGGACCTTGCGGGCAGGGACTTGTTAAGCCGGTTAATGATTGGAACACGGATATCTCTTTCTGTTGGATTTATTTCAGTTATCATTTCTATTGTAATAGGCATTTTATTAGGAGCTTTAGCCGGTTATTTCAGAGGCTGGTTGGATGATGTGATTATGTGGCTCATTAACGTTGTATGGTCTATCCCAACTTTATTATTAGTAATTGCCATTACTTTAGTTTTAGGCAAAGGGATCTTACAGGTATTTATTGCCGTGGGTCTTACCATGTGGGTAGATGTTGCGCGATTAATTCGCGGGCAGATTTTAAGTATAAGAGAAAAAGAATTTGTGGAAGCAGGCAGAGCGTTAGGCTTTAAAAATATGAGGATCATTTTAAAACATATTTTACCAAATGTGATGGGTCCGGTTATTGTAATTGCAGCTTCTAATTTTGCTGCTGCCATTTTAACGGAAGCAGGATTGAGCTTTTTAGGTATTGGCGCCCAGCCCCCTACACCTTCATGGGGAGAAATGATCAATGCACACAGAGGATATGTGCTGGTTGATGCTGCTTATTTAGCATTTGTTCCCGGACTTGCCATTATGGTATTGGTTTTAGCCTTTATGCTTGTTGGGAACGGACTCCGGGATGCTTTAGATTCAAAGTCCTTAGATACTAAGCCTTTAATGGGTCATTAATTCTATAACTTTTACCCAAAATTTATATAAGATAAGGTCTTAAATAAATTACTAAATTTAATCCTACAATCGGCCTCCGTTTTTATTTTTATTTTTATGAAAAAATCCATTGTTTATCTTTTTATTTTATTTAGCTCAGCCTCATTTGCTCAAATAAATTCCTATTTGCGAAAAGCAGACAAGGCTGTTGGGAACAATAAAATAGATCTTGCCAAAGATCTATATTCAAAAGCATATGCTTTGGATAAAAATAATTATGAGGCAAACCTGGGTGTAGGATTTGTACTTTGTGAATTTATGTGCAAATACGAAGAAGCACTACCTTATCTTGAAACTGCTTATTCAAAAAATACGAATGATACTTTTCCTGATTTGGTTGTTTCATTGGGTAAATGTTATCAGCATATTGGTGATTATAAAAAGGCGAAAGAATTATTTTCTATGGCAAAAGTTAAAATAACCCTCGATAAGGATGAGGAGATTTATAATGCCACTGATCTTAAAAAAAGAATGGATGATTGTGACTACGCTGAACAAAACAAAACAACTGTTTACGATAAAAATATATTTGTCGGAAATATCGGCCCGGTAATCAATACAGAAATGGCGGAATATGTTTCTGTTATCAACGATCATGAAGAATTGATTTTTACATCACGGCGTAAAGATTCAGAGAATGAAAAAAGAAGCGACCTTGATGGGAAATATTTTGAAAATATGTACATCAGTAAATTAGAGAATGGGAAACCACAGGCAGTAAAAACCTATACATTAGCCGACCATTTACTTAAAACCAATCATAAGAGAAAGCACATTTCAGTAATTTCAGCTTCCGGCGATGGTAAACAACTTTATTTGTATCAAAATAATAAAATACATGAAGTGATTACTGATGCTAACGGTAAAAGCACTAAAGCCTTATCCAAGAATGTTAATATGGATTATTATCAAAACCATGCAAGCATTAGTAAAGATGGTAAAACTTTATTTTTTACAAGTGAGGATGAAAGAGGAAAAGGCGGCCTGGATATTTATAAAACTACTAAAGGAAGCGATGGTGAATGGGGACTACCTGAAAACCTGGGTGATGTGATCAACACTCCTCTTGATGAAGATGCTCCTTATCTATCAGACGATGGGCAAACACTTTACTTTTCATCAAAAGGACATCCGGGTTTTGGAAATTATGATATTTATAAAAGCACATTAACTAACGGTATGTGGTCTGCTCCTGAAAACATGAAACAACCCATAAATTCAGCCGGGCAGGATATATTTTATATGCAGTCAGCAACCAACGGTGATAGCTATTTTGCTTCTTACAGGACAGGTGGTTATGGCGATATGGATATATATAAAATAACCTCTCTTGATAAACTTAATAAGGAATGTACTGAAGCAACAAATTCCTTATTGACTTTAAAAACTACTGTTGACAAAGCAACAAACTTAATGAGTTTTGAAGTCACTATGCCTGAAAAATTAAAACCTGTTTCCTATCAATGGACTTTTAACCGAAACCTGTTAACAGATAATACAGCCAAAATCACTCAAAATGCCAGTGGTTTTTCAAGTGATTCTGTATATGTAAAGGTGGTTGCAAGTTGTGATAGTTGTGCTGAACCTTTGATTTTATGTTCACATACAATTTATGACAAACCAAAGGATGATGTAGTTGTTAAGGTTGAAGAAGAATCAGGAAAAAACCCTTATGATGATAAATTAAATTTAACGTATTTAAATAAAACAAAAATTGCTGATCTTGGATTAAATCTAATACCTATCAATTTTGATCTCAATAAAACAACGATCAGGGATGAAGCTATTACTATCTGGAAAAAGAATATAGAAATCTTATCAAAACATCCGGAATTATCCATCATCATTTATGGTTTTGCAGATAGCCGTGGTTCTGAAGCTTACAATTTACCTTTATCCAAACAGCGTGCTTTGAAGGTTAAAGAGCTTTTAAAATCAAATGGATTAAAGGCTAAGCAAATTGAGCAGGTTGTTGGAAAAGGAGAAAGTTACATTCTTAATAAATGTGTTGATGGTGTTGAATGTGAAGATGCGGAACATGAACAAAACAGACGTGTAGAATTTATTCTTTTTGAAAAGAAAAAGTAAATCATCAGACTAAAGTGGAATAGCACTAATATAGTTCTAATCTACTTACTTTTTGCTTGAACAAAAAGTAACAAAAACTCAAGGCGAAAAGCCAACTCCAATTTTTTTATCGCTTGAAAAAGCTGACGCAATGCCGCCTAAAAAATTGTTGTTCGCACCTTTTCGCCAAATCAGCCGCACACTTACCAACGTATGCAGCAATCAAAATCTAATACATTATATGTAGAATATTAGTTTATATCATTTATCTAAAACCTTCAAAAGCGCCCAAACCAAATAATGAGAAATCATATTTGATTGGATCTTTTGGATCAAACTCTCTTAATACAGATGTTATTTCTTCCACGGCCTGCCAATCGTTTTGTGTTCGTTTTAATAAACCAAGTTTGCGGCTTACGTTGCCGGTATGCAAATCTAATGGCAAGCATAACTGATCAGCTCGTATAGTTTTCCAGATTCCAAAATCAACCCCTAATTTGTCTTTTCTAACCATCCATCTTAAGTACATACATAAACGCTTGGCAGATGATTTAGCCAGAGGATTTGAAATATGCTTCTCTGAACGATGTTCATGTTTTATACTTAAAAAAATCTCTCTGAAATGATGTATCATATTTTTTAGATCATTTTCTTCCTGATATAATTTTCCTCCAAATACATTTTCCAAACCTCCTTGCTTTGTGTAAATATTTTTCAAAGCATTTAAAAAAAACACGCAATCCGTTGGATTAAATGTTCGGTGAACAAATGTTTCGAACCGCGACAAATCTTTTTTTGAAAAATTCAGAATAAAATCGTGAGGTTCATTATTCATCAACCGCATTAATTTTTTGCCGTTGTTAATAATGGAAATACGTTGTCCCCACGCAATGGTAGCGACCAGGAAGCCTGCAATTTCAATATCTTCTTTTTTTGTGAATTGGTGAGGAATAGAAATCGGATCTGTTTCAATAAAAGAAGTGTTATTAAACTGAAAATATTTTTCATCTAATAATTCTTTTATTTCTTTTAACTGATTTTTCATTACTCCAATTTTGTTAAATCCAATTCTTTCAGTTTAGGATTCAATTTATTGACACCGAGTACAACTAAAATTGTCATGGTGCCACCAAAAATAATTGAAGGAACCAGACCCAACAACCTTGCCGCTACTCCTGATTCAAAAGCGCCTATTTCGTTACTGCTTCCAATAAAAATACTATTTACTGCTGCTACCCTGCCCCTCATTTCATCCGGTGTACATAATTGTAAAATGCTATGACGTATAACCACGCTGATATTATCAAATGCTCCTGTACATAACAGCATTAAAAAAGCAATCCAGTAATTAGTTGAAATTGCAAATAAGATAGTAAATAAACCA
>JANPOX010000122.1:0-1705 GCA_031428235.1 Bacteroidia bacterium
AAAATCTTGCCTATAAAACTTAAGCCATTTATATTAAAACATTTCATATTTCAAAGGTAAGATATATTCCTATTTAATAAGTCCGGATTAGCAAATAGCAGTATTTAACTATTAAACGTTAGTGTTTTTGGGATAAGTGAAGAAAAAGGCAAATAATTTTCAATTCATTTAATAGCCGTCACTATTCTTTTACAAACTTAATATGTTGCAAATAATTGCTTGAGGATAATTTCAAGAAATATAAGCCTTTGTCAAAATTTTCTAAATTAAGCCTGTAATTCTCTAGAAGTTGATTCTTATTTATTTTTTCATTTTTAACTAATTTACCATCTGTTGAAAAAACAGTTAGAGAAATTGTATTATCTAATTTTTGAATAAACTGAGAATCTATATCGATGATTAAATTCTGAGAAGAAGGGTTAGGATAAACTGAACAGAAGTTAGATTCAAAAATGTTTTCTTTAATTCCTGCTGTTGGATTTACTTCATTATATAAAGAATCAATTTGGCTTTGATTTAGCATCACGTTATATATTCTAATGCCGTCAAGACTACCTTTAAAAAATAAATTACCCGAATTATGTGCTCCAAATGTAAGGTTCATCGTATTGCTTGAACTTCCATATTTTGCCCCAATATCAAATTGAAAAACGCTATTCACATATAAATAAGACTCATTACTTGATGAATTATAAATGCCAGTTATAAAGTACCAATTTGAATAATCATTACAAATAGGAGAATCAGCACAAGCATCTTGTTGAGCGCTTGACGCTACATAAAATGATAATGCTCCAGTTGCATTACAATATCCAGGATCTGTATTATCTGAATAAAATAAATAGCCATCCCAGTTTCCCCAAACACTTTTTGCAATAGGTGTGGCGTTATTATTTGCAGGGTCAGTTTTAATCCAAAATGCAAAAGTAAAATCTTGATTATTTGGAATATCAATTGTTGGAGAATTAGGTACATCAATTCTATTATTTATACCGTTAAAAGCATAAGCCCTGTTTGGATTACCAAAACGATCTGCGGTTAACGTCGCACCATTTACAATTCCATTATTACCATTTCCACTTAAATCATTTGCATTTCCGTCAAATGACCAATATGCTTGCAAGCCGGCAGTTGGAATTTGAGAGAAGGATAAAATATTAAAAAAACAGGCAATAATAACAACTAAACATTTTTTCATAACGTTTTTTTTGTAAAGTTAACTTAAATTAGAAGAAATCAGTTTACCGTTAAAGCAGTTTTTAGCACATTTTAAAATCTCATCTTGTTTAGCACTTCTGCCTTTTTTCTCCGTGAAACCTCATACACGCCTTCATTCTGCATTTCAAGGTTACAAATATCACCTTTAGTGTATGAAACAATATAGTCAACATTAATTATTACACTTTTATTTATTCGTATAAAATTGCCAACCTTTTCAAGAATTTCTTCAAAGAGTTTCAATTCTTTAGAAGAAGAGTAACTTTTTCCGTCATCCAGTTTTATTTCACAAATTCCGTTTTTTGATTCAACAGAAATAATGAAATTAATATTTAAAAGTATAACCTTATCATTATGATGTATTGAAATTTTATTAATAACATCATTTTTTTCATCTAATGTTTTTATAAAATGAAAAACACTATTATTTTTTTCATTGGAGGCAATTTTATAAATTGCTTTGTCCACAGTAATTATTAACTTACTG
>JANPOX010000123.1:0-4112 GCA_031428235.1 Bacteroidia bacterium
GGAGAAATAATCTCTTCAATACCTTCCCATGAGGATAGGATAGAAACACAGACTTTATCTTTCACTTATTTGCAGGAGTTTAAAAAAATATTTCCTGTGATGTTGGACGGAGATGAATTTGATATTAAATAATATACTACCTATTGAGCAAGATTATATTTTGTTGTTCATGCATGTAAGTGAATATTGCAATCTAACACCAAAAAATACTTATTGCGTAACATCGTTAGCTGGAAATTATTTGCTAAACCAAACTTCACAAATATTCTTTTAAGTCCTTTTTCAATATTGTGTAAGACAAAAGTAAAAAACAGGTTTAATTTTGTTATTTGCTTTTAATACTTACATAAAATATTGCCATGAAAAAATATTTATTTTTTATTTTATTTATTTCTTATTTAAGAAACGTAAACGCTCAACTGTATTACACCGGAACCATGTTTGAATCCTATTATGATGTTACTCCAGACACGCTGTTGAATTACGTAGTTACACCATACACCGATGAAACATTCGGATTGAATTTATTTGATGATGCTTCAGCAGATATTTTATTTACGGCACGTGGTGCAGTTAGTTCGGGCGGTTCTTCAGCATATCTGAGTGTTACTTCTCTAAATGCCAATGTATATATTATGCTTGGAAGGTTGGATTCGGTATATGTCCCTTCTACCTCAAATTGGAATGTTACTAAAGTTGCTAAACCATTAATTGTAGCAGAACCCATCGATGTATCGACCGCTATCTGGGACAATGGTTTACTTTATTTAACCGACCATTCGGCACAAGGCGGAGGAATTAAGGATGTAAATGATTTTGTTGGTACTGATAAATATCTTGGAATTAAATATGAAAACGGAAATTCAATTAGTTATGGATGGATCAGGTTAAAATGCCCCGGTCCAGACTCCTGCTATGTCAAAGATTTTTCGAATAGCCAGGTAACAATTGGCGAACGGGAACTTGAAGTCAATAATCTGGAAATGTATCCTAACCCCTCTACCGGTATTTTTTATTTAAAGAATATAGAGAGTTACTCATTTGATATTGCAAAATTTGCGCTTATTGACATGTTGGGGCAGAACGCAAAATGTTCCTATGAATTTTCGGGTAAGGAAATAAAAATAATACCGGACGTTAATCTTCCTGGAGGTTGTTATTTATTGCGGTATGCCCTGGATAAAAATTTATTTGCAAAAAAAGTTGTGAAAATTGTAGACTGATTTTGTTACGTTACGTGTAATAAAAAGTTTTTAGCTATACAATCGTGGCTTTCGCCAAATTCCTGAATATAAAGTGTATTTGCGCCATAACTTTAAATAACACATCAAAATAATTTATAGACGTTAAGCGCCATGAAAAAATTAAGTATTTACTTTATATTTTTTAGTTTAATTATTGTACCAATTTCCTCGTGGAAAAACAATACCCAGCCTCTCGCTGTTAAAGTTGAAGTTAAAAAAGAAAAGAACGGATTTAAACTTTATCGTAACGGTGAGCCTTACTTTATAAAGGGCGCAGGAGGCTATACTTATTTTGATCAGCTTAAAAAACACGGCGGAAATTCTGTAAGGTTGTGGAATACAAATGGAGCGAAGGAATATCTTGACGAAGCTCATAAAGCAGGGTTAACGGTGACTTTGGGACTTGACATGGCTTTGGAACGACACGGATTTAATTACAGTGATAAAAAAGCAGTTAAAGAACAATTCGAAAAAATAAAAAAAGAGGTGTTAGCTTACAAAGATCATCCTGCATTATTAATTTGGGGAGTTGGAAATGAAGTTGATCAGTTTGCTAAAAATTACGATGTGTGGAATGCCGTAAATGATATTGCTGCCTTTATTCACGAGGTTGATCCGAATCATCCCACAACAACTATGTTTGCAGGAGTGCCGGAACTTCATATCAAAGAGCTGATGAAAAGAGCACCAAATATTGATATTCTTTCAATCAATGCATTTTCGGATCTGCCATATATTCGTCATAAAATAACAAAAACTGGTTGGGAAGGACCTTACTTTGTGGGTGAATGGGGAGCCTCGGGATATTGGGAAGCACCTAAAACACCATGGGGCGCTTTTTTAGAAGAAACCAGCACTGAAAAAGCGAAGGTGTGCGAAGAAAGATATAAAAAAGGAATTACAGCGAATACAGATTTGTGTTTAGGTTCTTACGCTTTTTACTGGGGGTTTAAGCAGGCACGTACTCACACTCTTTTAAGCCTTTACCTAGAGTCGGGCGAAAAAATCGGTGTCATTGATAAGCTCCAAAAGGAATGGACCGGTAGTGATCCCGAAAATAAATCTCCGTTAATTAAACCTATTGGTATTGATGATAAGCATGTGCATAAAGGCATATATTTAAAACCCTCTACACAACATAACGCTTATACTGAAGCCAGTGATCCTGAAAATGATAATATTCAGTTTAAGTGGGAAATTCTTTATGAGAGCAATGAAAAAAAAGAAGGTGGTGATGCAGAAAATAAACCAGGCATAATCCCCGGACTTATTTTAGATGGAAAAGGAAAAACACTTTCCTTTAAAGCACCGGATAAAGAAGGAGCTTACCGTTTATTTGTATATGTTTTTGACGGACACAATAATGTGGCAACTGCTAATGCGCCCTTTTTTGTAAAGAATTAATTTAGCTTCTATATGCTATTTAGCTATTTTGGATTTTTGAATAACAGGGGAAAATAATTCCGAAAAAGTTTAATTAGATTTAGAAAATGGGCGAATTCATCAAACAAATAATTCGAGAGTAAATACATTATTAAGACATCTGGATAGTAAAAAATTGCCTGCTAGCTATCTTACAAAATATAAACCTTTTAATATTTTAATCTGTAACTACTTACAAAACCAGCATTCTTTTATAAAAACTATTTTGCTCCTCTTGAACCATTAAAAAATAAATGGTTTATTTGACATTTTGTGATGCGACTATCTGACATAGTAAAGACCAATTTGTTTGATCTAAAAAGATGGTTCTTAAGCATTTATCATTAAGGTTGTACTATCTGTTAGTATTATAGCTTTAAAAACTGTCGCATGCAATTATTGTCTTCTTTAGCCTTCTCAACAATGCATCAATAGAAAACAAATATTTTATGTAGAATATTATTTTTCAGTGATGTTGACACCTTAAAAATTTTCCCTTAGTTTTGTAGTTGAAACGTAAGATCACTATCATTCGTAAAATGTTGGATGAGAGTTGATGATAGCATATTTTAATCTAATCATATCAACTTATGTTTATTGGTCAGTAAACCCGAATAGGTACAGAGGTAGTAGTGACTTTTTTATCCTCATCACTAACAAAAAGATAAAGACGATAATGAGATGGGTTAGTAGGAATTTTTAACTTAAGAGCTCTTCCTGTTTCTGATGGTTCAATATTATCAACGGTTCCCAAGTATTCGTCTTTAAGCAGTACCCACTCATATTTAAGGGGTTGTCCCGGAGCTGCTGTAGTAACAGTTGTAATATCGTATTCTTTTCCGGGTAAAAGTACAGATGGAACTTCAATTGAAACAGTTGGCATGGCCGCCATCTTCTCTTTTGTCCACATTTCTTTTAAAGCATAGTAGCTTGGTTTAAGTCTTCCTTTATAATCACTTATTCCAAACCAGGTATAACTTCCCTCTAAACGATCATGCCAGCAATAGGCAAAGCCGCCTATGTTATAACCTTTTTTTGCTACAACGTAATTTGACCACTGTTCTTTATACCATTGCGCCTTTTCTCCATCATTATCCTCTATTTGCGAACCTTTGTATGTTTTGTTATAATCAGGATTCCAATAACCACGAGGTCCGAATTCAGAAACAATATATGGCCTTAATGAATCGAACCGATAACAATCTCTATTTAACACACTAATCTGTTCCTTATAATATGAGTTTACGCCAATGACATCCACTGAAGGAGCGCCATCTTTTAAAGCAACAATTTCACCTGGTAATTGATATTTTTCATGCTCCATGCAACTAAAAACAGGTCGGGTAGGATCTAATTCATGAACACGTTCAGCCATTTTTTCAATCATTTTAATATAGCAATCGCGTACTTTAGTAAGGTAAGGTTTTGAATAACGGTGTTTCAAAA
>JANPOX010000124.1:0-11324 GCA_031428235.1 Bacteroidia bacterium
AACAGAAGTTCTGTGTTTTGATGAACCATATATTCTTACTCCTTCTATCTCTGATAGTTTTTGGGAAGCATAATTCATCAATGCTTCTTCGTGTTGCTGGATGTCGTTAAACCCAATGGCATTAACATAGTCAATTGCAGCCGCTAAGCCAATACCACCTTCAATGTGAGGAGTACCTGCTTCAAATTTTAAAGGCGCATCTGCGAATTCCGTTTTTTGAAGTGTCACTGTTTTAATAGTTCCACCGCCTGTTTGATAAGGTCCAAATTTATTTAACCATTCTTCTTTAGCATATAATATACCTACACCGGTTGGACCAAATAATTTATGACCACTGAATGCATAAAAATCACAATCCAGGTCCTGAACGTCAGGTTTTAAATGGGGAACTGCCTGAGCGCCATCAATTAAAACGGCTGCTTTAGAAACCGAACGGATTGTTGCGATTATTTCTTTAACGGGATTAATTGTTCCTAGTGTATTGGAAATGTGCGTGAAGGCAACCAATTTAGTTTTGGGAGAAAGTAGTTTCGGAATATCTTCCAAAACTAATTCGCCGGCTTCGTTAATGGGAATGTATTTTAAAACAGCTTTTTTCTCTTCACATAATTGTTGCCATGGAACAATATTACTATGGTGTTCCATCTGAGTAATCAGAATTTCATCACCCTCAGTAACATTAAGCTTTCCAAAACAATATGCAACCAGATTTATGGATTCAGTAGTTCCTCTGGTGAAAATTATTTCTCCGGGATTTTTTGCATTAATATGTAACTGTATTGTTTTTCGGGCCTCTTCATAAGCGATGGTGATTTCACGACTTAATGTGTGAACGCCACGGTGGATGTTTGAATTTTGATTGCTATAATAGTTTGTAATTGCATCAATTACTGCTTGTGGTTTTTGAGCAGTAGCGCCATTATCAAAATACACCAGTGATTTTCCGTTTACTTTTCGGTTAAGTATTGGAAAGTCTTTGCGTATTTTATTGATGTCAAACATAGTTGTTTTGTTTAGCTTCTCGCACTTCGACTCCGCTCAGTGTGACAGCTCGAAGTGACAAACTCACTGATGCAAATTTTTAAAGTGTTTTTTCAAATAAATCCAGTACTCTTTCTTTTAAAGAATCTATTTCAATTTTGTTGATCAATTCTTGTGCGAAGGCCTGTAATAATAATTTACGAGCATTGTCTTCACCAATTCCACGGGCCTTTAAATAAAATAATGCCTCCGTATCAATCTTCCCTGTTGAGGTTCCGTGTGAACACTTTACATCATCTGCATAAATCTCCAGCTGAGGTTTAGTGTTTATGGTAGCATCATCGCTCATTAAAATATTCTTGCTGCTTTGATACGCGTTTGTTTTTTGCGCATCCTTGCGGACAAATATTTTTCCGTTGAAAGTCCCGGTTGATTTATCTTTGGCAATCCCTTTATATAATTCGTTGCTTTCGCAATTCGGCATTTGATGATCGATCAAAGTATGATTATCAACCGATTGAGTTCCCTTAGTTATAAATAAGCCATTTAGGTGCGCTTCGCAATTCTCAGCAGCCATTTCTACGTTATGATTGTTACGAACTAATTCTCCACTTAAAGTAAACGTGTTATTAGTATAATTAGAGTATTTACTGATCTTTACCTGGTTGGTATTAACCGAATAAGATAAAGGGCCTTCATTTTGAAATGTGTAACAAGTTAGTTTTGCATTTTCTCCTACAAACTTTTCACTTACAAAATTTGAAAAAACTTTCGATGAACCGATATTGAAAAAACTTTCAATCAGTGTTACTTCTGAACTTGCGCCAATATGAGTAAAGTTACGCGCATTAGTTACAAAATTGCAACTGCCGCTGTTCACGTAAAAAATATGAATCGGCATTGGTATGATGTTGTTTTTATCAACCTGGAAAAAGATACCGTTTCCGCAAAAGGCTGTGTTTAAAGCAATCAGCGCATCTGTTTCGGATTTTGCCTGTGATGCTAATAATTCTTTTTCGGAAGAAGTTAATTCAGTTAAGGATTTAATGGTTAAGCCTTTCACGATCATTTTTTCGCTTAAGGATTCATTATAATTTCCATTCACTACCACTAAGTTAATTGCCCCTTCTAATTTCAAAGGTGTAATATCATCGTTGGAAAGTGTATTTAAACCTTGTTCAACATGTTTAAATTCTTTTCTTAAAACGGATTCTATATTACAGTACTTGTAATCTTCGTGTTTGTTATTCGGAATGCCTTTGTCCTCCAAATGCCTTATTGCAGAAACAATTTCTGCATCGGGCATAAAAGCAATCTTTCCGGCGTGCTTTTGTAATTGCTCTAGTAATGTTTGAGTAACAGCACTTTTAGTTTCTACCATCATCGACATCTTAGTCTGCTATTTCAAATTCTTTTTTAATTTCATCGTAGCCTTTCGCTTCTAATTCAAGTGCCAGTTCTTTACCACCACTTTTTACAATGCGGCCTTTGTAAAGGATATGTACAAAATCAGGAACGATATAATCCAACAAACGCTGGTAGTGAGTAATTAAAATAGTAGCGTTGTCTTTTGATTTTAACTTGTTGACGCCGCTGGCTACAATACGCAAGGCATCGATATCCAAGCCACTGTCCGTTTCATCAAGGATCGCTAATTTTGGATTAAGCATCGCCATCTGAAAGATCTCATTACGTTTTTTCTCTCCACCGCTAAATCCTTCATTCACACTACGGCTTGCTAATTTTGAATCCAGTTCAACTAATTTCGATTTATCTTTTACCAATGCCAAAAAATCTTTAGCAGGCATTTCTTCCTGTCCATGGTAAGCGCGAATTTCATTAAGAGCCGTACGTAAAAAATTAATGTTACTCACCCCCGGAATTTCTACCGGGTATTGAAAGGCTAAAAATAATCCTTCGCGCGCTCTATCTTCAGGAGAAAGATCCAATAAATTTTTCCCATTAAAAGTTACTTCACCATCGGTTACATCGTAATCTTCTCTGCCAGCTAACACACTAGATAAAGTTGATTTCCCGGAACCATTTGGCCCCATGATGGCATGCACTTCGCCGGCTTTCACTTCTAAATTAATGCCCCTTAAAATTTCTTTTTCGCCAATGGAGGCGTGTAAATTTTTTATTGATATCATAATATTATCCTACTGATCCTTCTAAACTAATTGCTAATAATTTTTGTGCCTCCACGGCAAACTCCATCGGGAGTTTATTTAATACTTCTTTGCAATATCCATTCACGATCAAGCCGATGGCTTTTTCATTATCAATACCACGTTGCTTACAATAAAATAATTGATCTTCACCAATTTTACTGGTCGTTGCTTCGTGCTCAACAACTGCTGTCTTGTCTTTTATCTCGATATATGGAAAAGTGTGTGCGCCACATTTATCACCCATTAATAAACTATCACATTGAGAAAAGTTACGGGCATTACTTGCTCCTTTTTTAATTTGAACTAATCCTCTGTAGCTGTTGTTACTGAAGCCCGCAGAAATTCCTTTGGAGATAATTGTTGAACGCGTGTTTTTTCCGATGTGGATCATTTTTGTGCCGGTGTCAGCTTGCTGATAGTTATTAGTAACAGCTACCGAATAAAATTCGCCAACGGAATTATTTCCTTTCAAAATAACAGAAGGATATTTCCAGGTTACTGCAGATCCTGTTTCTACTTGTGTCCAGCTGATTTTAGAATTATCTTCCAAACAAATACCGCGCTTTGTAACGAAATTAAAAATCCCTCCTTTTCCGTCCTTATCACCGGGATACCAGTTTTGTACGGTACTGTATTTTACTTCTGCATTTTTATGAGTGATAATTTCTACTACAGCCGCATGCAATTGATTTTCGTCACGCTGAGGCGCAGTGCAACCTTCAAGGTAAGATACAAAGGCATCTTCATCGGCAATGATTAATGTGCGTTCAAACTGACCTGTTCCACTCGCGTTGATACGGAAGTAAGTTGATAATTCCATCGGTGAACGAACACCCTTTGGAATGTAACAAAATGAACCATCTGTAAATACGGCGGAGTTTAAAGCGGCATAAAAATTATCGGTTGGCGGAACCGCCATGCCCATGTATTTTTTTACTAACTCAGGGTGATCATGAACCGCTTCACTGAAGGAGCAAAAGATAATTCCTTTTTCTGCGAGTGTTTCTTTAAAGGTTGTTTTAACGGAAACACTATCAAATACTATATCTACCGCGATGTTACTTTGCACACCGGTTAAGCGTTTTTGTTCGTCAATGGAAATTCCTAATTTTTCAAAAGTCTTTAATAATTCTGGATCTACTTCATCTAAACTTGCTAATTCTTTTTTTGGTTTAGGCGCTGAATAATAAATGATATCCTGGAAATCCGGTTTTTTATATGATACATGAGCCCAATGCGGTTCAGTCATATTCTGCCAGTTACGAAATGCTTTTAATCTGAATTCCAACATCCATTCCGGTTCATTTTTCTTTGCAGAAATAAATCGAATAATGTCTTCGTTTAAACCTTTAGGCGCTTCATCCGCATCAATATCAGTTGTAAAGCCCCACTTGTATTCGTTCTGTATATGTTCTTCTAATATCTCGTTTGCCATTTTGTTTATTGAACCTTTAAACTGAAAAACTTTCTCCACAACCGCAAGAGCGAGTCGCATTAGGGTTTTTAAAAATAAATCCTTTCCCGTTTAATCCTCCGCTATAATCCAGTTCAGTTCCTACCAAATACAAAAAGCTTTTACGATCAACCACCACTTTTACTTCGTTATCTTCAAATAGCTGATCACCTTCTCTTAATATATTATCAAACTCAAGATTGTACATTAATCCGGAACATCCGCCGCCATCTACACCAACACGAATGAAGGTATCGGCTGGTTTATTCTCATCTTTTATTAAATTGACAGCATGTTCTTTTGCTGCGTCGCTTACTGTTATCATTTTGTAAGTAATTAAATGTTAGCTACTTGTATCTTATCCTTAATTAGATTAATTCTAAAGGGAGTACAAAAATACCACTTTTATGGTATAACAACAAATATTTTGGCCCAATATCCGTTAATTTGAAAAACGCTTTTATTCTCCGGGTTCTGAAACATATTGCTATTAATCTCTTGCTTTTCATATGTATTAGCAACATTGGCCACGCGCAAAGTATTAATCCATTAGAGATTAATCAAAAACACACATGGTCGCCAAGATTTATAGCAAAAAAACCTGTTGCGCTGGCTAATTACCTGACAAAAGATATAACTGGCGAAAAAGAAAAATTTGATGCTTTATTCACCTGGGTTGCTAGCAATATCCGTTATGATTTTGCGGCTTATTTTGCTCCCAGTGGAGCCGGAATGCCAAGAATAAAAAGGATCTTAAAATCAAGAAAAGGCATTTGTCTTGATTATGCTTACCTCATGGACAGTTTATGCAAATTGGTAAACATCACTAATGTCACAGTAACAGGATATGCCAAAGATGAGTTATTTGATGTGAACGATTCTATATATTCTGATAACCATGCATGGAATGCTGTGAAGCTTGACAACAGATGGTATGTGTATGATGTAACGTGGGCATCCGGAGAAACTGATTATAAACTCACAAGATTTAGCGCCTTTATTTATAATCTATATCTCAAGCATCCTCCAAAATTCAGGATAAAAAGAGTAACAAGTAAGAAAATATTTACGATCAATTATTGTGATTCGGCTTTGACGAAAACACCAATTGTTTTTACATACTCGAAACAGAAATTCTGGAATAAATGGTTCCACAAACAATTGTTTAAATTCAGATTGAAAACCAAGCGGTTCAATAACCAGGTCATTAATCCACAGTATTATTTATGCGACCCTAATACTTTTGCTATTAACCACTTTCCTGATGATCCAATCTGGTCATTGATCTCGGGTAAAACCCGAATTGATTTTGAGAGTGATACTGCATTTTATTATCTGAATGACAGTACTTTCACTCATCAAAACCGTTATGGAAGATCCTGTCCTGAGTGTGATAATTTTTTAGGTTTAAGTGAAATAAATAAAAACCATTCGTTAAGAAAAGCCAGTTTAAAGTTTAATCCAAGAAACCGTTTTATTACAACGCTATGTGAATACAACATCGGGAAGCTCAACTATTTGGAAAGTAAAAACTTTGAGGACTCTCTTTCTAAAGTTACTGTCATAGATACTTCATTGTCGTATTTATGCTTTGCGAAAAACAGCCTGTTTAAGTCATCATACCTCATAGAAGCAGAGAACGCTTTACAAAAAAATAAAAACTTAGTAAAAGCTAATCTTTTATATAAGGAAAATGAAACTCACAGAGATCTTATAATTCTTGATAAGTTCAATATTAAAACAGGTTGTAAATCTATTAAAGACCTTGAAAGAAAAACCCATATGAGTGAAACCAAACTGATCAGGAGAATCAGGAGGATCAATAAATATGAAGATGACGAAAAACCAAATCCTAAAATTAAAAATACAACCATCAAATTGACAGAAATCAATCAAAATTTGCGGGAGACAGATTCTATCATTAGGCTTTTGGATGCCCGAATCGATCTTCTTAAACATCAGTTTGAATTGATAACCCTTGGTTTGTCCCAAAACCTGAAAGAAAAGATATCCCAACATGATTCGGCTTTTTCTCTTTTCGAAAAATCCATGTATTTAAGATACCTGATGAGGGATAATTACAAGAAAGAAATTGTTGAACTGAGAAAAAAAATAAACATCCGGGAATCAATTTATTTAAATGACCTTGATAAATCAATTTATGATCCCGCGCTCTTGTGTCAAAAACTGGGAGAAGAGATTTATAATAACATTAACATGAGAAATGCTTTTGAAGAGCAATGTTTTAAGATCAAGGGAGAATTGATCAGGCGATCTCAATTGGAACCTGTTGTCCTGAAAGAGTATAAAAAGTTGTTGCACCGGAAGAACCGTGAAGACATCTGCTGGATAAAAACAAGTACACCAAATTTAGGAGCTGTGTTTTTCTCGTTGAAATCATTATTCAATGGTCAAAGAATGGCGGAAAAGATCTTAAGAAAAGAAAATCACATTGAGAACAGGAGATTAAAATATATAAACAAAGAGCTAAACAGACGCAGGCATAAATACATGAATATTATTTTAAATAACAATAAAATTGTGAACTTTCAAATGAGGGTTGTGAATAAAGAAAAGCGGGTGTTCTTAAAAAAGTTAAGAAGGGAACGATTAGAGACGACAAAAGCTACTAAAAGAATAAATAAATAAATCTAATCTTTTACCCTACTAAATCTCAAAGCTTTTAAAATAAAATTTGGCAACGCTTTTTTCGGGTCACGCGTACGAAGGTCAAGGTACCAGCCAATCTTTTTCACGACCGGTAATTTTTTGGTTTCTACAAATTCTATCAATGTGCCATCGGCATCTTCGATGTACGTAAAATGCCCTGCTGCTTCTCCCATTTCAAAACCTGCACCCCCATCAACAGTAAACGGTTGTCCTGCTTTTATACAAGCTTCTTCTAAAGCTTTCATATTTTTAATATCAAAACATAAATGTATAAACCCACAATCGCCCCATAAACGGTTTTCAAATATTTTACGTGGTGTGTAATCAAATGCCTGGATCAGTTCAATTTCATTATCTCCCAATAAGGGGCCAAAACTCCCTTCGCGTGGATTACTATTTCTCAAAATAACTCTTCTGAATTTTTTTTGCGAGCCTTCCACACCATTCCAATCATTAAAGACAGATACTGTATCAGAGATGACTTTATCAAATCCTAAAACAGTTTTATATAATCCGATTGATCGGTCAATATCTTTCACACCAATCACTGCGCCTAACACACCGCCCGTTGTGAAATCTTTTTTCTGATACCAGGAAGTTTTTTCTTCTATGACTTCATACACATTTTCCCAGAGATCGTGAATGTAAAAATGTTTTCTGCCATCAGGCGAATCAGTAATTTCAGTGAGCATCTTTGCGCCGAAATTTTTTAAGTGATGATAAGATTTTTTAATATCATATGATTTAATTTTTCCAGCAAAGATTCCGATATCTCCCAATTGAATTTTAAATTCTGCGTTTTGTGCCTGTCGGCTTGTGTATTGCCAGATCTCGAATCCGCCGCCGCCGTTCATGCTGATTGCTAAAATGGCGTGTCGTGCATGAGGCATGTTTGCGGTATATGGTAACATGAGTTCCGCCATGGCAGCTTCTTCAAATATTTTGATATCCGTTCCAAATGCTTTTCTATACCACTTGAATGTTTCGTGAACATTCGTATTTCCAACTCCTAATTGCTGTATGCCTGAAATGATGTAATTCATATGAAGAACTTATTATTTTTTATTTGTCATATACTATACCCATCCTCTTCTTTTTGTGGTTGCTATTTTGGAATGATGGGTATTTCATATATTTAAATTAAAGCGTAAAATTATAAATTAAAACCGGTAAATATCAACCTGTGTATTTCATCACCACATAATTTTCGGGAACGGTTAATTCTGAAACACAGTAGTTTAACTTATCAGCCATTTCAGGAGGATATTCATTCACAATACCAAATCCAAGTTTTTCAAAATACTCAGGAATAATACACACCATATAGATTGGTTGTGTAGCAATTTTAATTCTCGCTTTAACCAAAGCTTCTGCAATTCCTTTAAAGCGGTTTGATTTTATAACACCTAAGGAACAGAATTCGTCACATCCTTTATGCTTCCTGATCCTGCCAAATCCAAGTATTTCATCACGTTCTTTTGCCACTAAAAACTGTTGCCATTGAAGGTCCCTGTTGTCAAGGGCAAATTCACCAATAAATCGTTTGATCAATTGGAAGTCACCTTCGGTTGCTTTTTCTATAGTCAAAGTTTTAATAACGCTTTCTTTTAGGGGATATCAGCATAACAATTATACTCATAATTAGTCAAATTATTTATGACTTTAATTCTCTAAAGCTCTTGCTGCCTATAATAAAATTGTATTTTTGTAAAGTTCATCCATTTAATAAAATCATGCAAAAAGAATACGACGTTGTTATTGCCGGAGGAGGTTTAGCAGGCTTAACCCTTTCCATACAATTGAAACAGGCAAACCCTGCTATTTCTATTTTAATTTTAGAAAGCAGAGATAAGGCTGCTGCTATTGCGGCTCATAAAGTAGGGGAATCAACCGTTGAGTTGGCCACACATTATTTCAGAGAAGTTTTAGGATTAAAAGATTACCTGGAGGAATTTGAATTACCAAAGCACGGACTGCGTTTCTTTTTTACAGATGAGAAGAAGACTGAGCTTTCAAACAGGGTAGAGTTGGGGCCGCGTTTAAAATTACCTGTTCCGAGTCACCAATTAGATAGGGGAACCTTTGAAAACTTTTTAGAGAAACACACGAAGTCATTAGGAACGGATTTCTTGTTGGCTGCTCGTGCGAAGGATGTTTTGTTTGGCGAAAATGGAGAAAGGCATGAAGTTATATACGCGCATGAGCGGGAAGATAAAAAAATTAAAACAAAATGGTTGGTTGATGCCACCAGCAGAATTAGCTTATTAAAGAAAAAGTTAGGCTTTCAAAAAGAAGCACCGCATAACGTGAACGCTGCCTGGTTCAGAGTGAAGGGTGTAGTTGACATTGACGAATGGAGCGACAATAAAGAATGGAAAACGTTTTTAGCACCTAAGCTTCGTTATTTAAGTACGGTTCATTTCATGGACAAAGGCTATTGGTTATGGGTGATTCCATTGGGCTCCAAAAACACCAGTATCGGAATTGTAGCTGATGAAGATATTCATCCGTTTGATACGATTAATACTTATGAAAAAGCCGTTGCCTGGATCCATAAACATGAGCCACAAGCTGCAAAGTTTGTTTGTCCTAATAAAGAAGATATTTTAGATTTCAGAATCTTGAAACATTTTGCACATGACAGTAAGCGTATTTATTCTTCTGACCGTTGGGCTGTTACTGGTGAAGCAGGAGCATTCCTGGATCCGTTCTATTCTCCCGGAAGCGATTTTATTTCTTTAAATAATACATGGCTGAGCGATCTGATCTTAAGAGATTATAAAGGAGAAGACATTACAGTGCGTGCGCAGATTTATGAGCAAACACATTTATCTTGGTTTGAAAGCTGGTTGCCTATATATCAGGATAAATATAAGTTGATGGGCAATACGCAGATCATGGTATTTAAGATCTTCTGGGATTGGGCCATTTACTGGTCTGTACCTTGTTTGTTATTCACCAATCATGGTTTTACTGATCTGAAAGTATTAAAAGAATTATTTGTTTCTGAAAAAAGTTTGGGCAGAAAGTTTGGTAAATTAAATAAATCTGTTCAGGATCTTTTTCTAGAATGGCTACCCTTCGAACATCAAATATTCACTAACCGTTATATTGATCCTTTGGATCTCGACTATTTAAAAAGCTTTCAAAGAGGTATTGATGAAATGCACGAACCAGGTGCTATCGTAAATAAAGTGGCAGAGAATATGGTTGTTTTAGAAAAGGTGGCTGCTGAATATTTCCGTTTGATTAGCCATCAAGTTAATGGGACATCATTGGATATCATAGTTGATCCTTACATTATGTCATTGAAAACACCCTATGATCCATCAGCACATGCAAATGGGTTACCAGTAGATGAATTGATCAAAAAGGACGTGGCTAAAATGTGGTTTTACAAAGAGAAAGCAATGAGTTTGAACTAGTCTTCCTCTTCATATTCTAACTCCGCATCTTTTTCCCAGATTTCCATTTCGCATGGCTTACAATTGAATTTTAATTTGTAAGCGTTATCACCGTGTGTTAAGGTAAGAGGCTCAACTACTTTTTCGCCCATTGTATCACGTTGAAATCTGGCGCATTTACCTAACTCATATTTAACGCAGTATTTTGTAACCATTACCCGTGATTTACCCGGATCCCATTGTAATTCAAAAGCTTTTTCTATTTCTGTTACACCGTGTCTTTTATAAAAATCTTTTGCCAACTGATTAGACACATTGTAAGTAAAATCTAATTGCGCAACAGGGTAGGGATGATCTGTTTTTGTCATTTGATATTCTTCCCGATGATATTCTTTTATTCTAATATCAATTAATTGTTCCAACACAATTCTTCTTATATCGTTTACTTTAGAAATTGGCAGAAACCAATTTTGAGAAAAATGTACAGAAATGTCATCTATAATAAATGGTGTGTTTCCTGCTTTAGATAAATTTTTTATAATATTAGGAGTTGTTGATCCTTCGTTCTTAGCGAGTTCTTTTGTTTCTTCAATAACTGAAATACTTTGATGGCCATCTTCATCAATTGCGAGTAATTGAAAGCCA
>JANPOX010000125.1:0-7368 GCA_031428235.1 Bacteroidia bacterium
ACGATCTATGAAGAAACCGGCATCAATTGTTTTGCTGATGACAGCGGACTATTAGTTGATGCTTTAAATGGCGCTCCCGGTGTTTATTCTGCCAGGTATGCAGGAGAACAAAAGAACGATGCTGATAATATGCAGAAATTGTTGGACGATCTTGAATCCAAAGAAAGAAGGTCAGCCCATTTCAAAACAGTGATGGCATTGATCATAAAGGGCCAAGAATATCTTTTTGAAGGAAGTATTAATGGAAAAATAATAACGGAAAAAATTGGGGCTAATGGATTTGGATACGATCCAATTTTTATGCCGGACGGATATTCTTTATCCTTTGCACAAATGGATTCGGAAACAAAAAATTCGATTTCACATAGGGGCATAGCTTTAAAAAAACTATTACAATTCTTAAATACATCTCAGTTTGTTTAGCAGACTGCTTTTTTAACTATAGAAATTACAACCACTTTTCGTGCCACATCTGGAACATTAACACATACCATAACTTTTGTGCCAGTTCTTTTTTTTCGGAATAAAAATCACGTTTCAGTTTTTGAATATAATCTACTTTGAAAATACCCTGTTGTTCAATTTTTGAATCATTCAAATAATAAAAAACTTTTTCTTTCAACTCATTGGCCAACCAATGATCAATCGGAATCGCAAAACCCTGCTTTGGCCTATCCATTAATGCTTTAGGTAAGTATTGATGCGTGATTTCTTTTAAAATATATTTTTTACTGCCATTACAGTATTTAAAATCATCTGGTAATTGCGCTGCCCACTCTATGATGTGATGATCTAAAAACGGTTCTCTTCCTTCCAGACTAGCTGACATGGATGCTCTATCGACTTTTTGTAAAATATCATCTACCAGATAAGTTTGGTAATCAATAGCCATCATATATGCTAATGGTGAAGAAAACTCTTTTTTTAAATCCTTACTTAAATAGGAAGTATATAATGCCTGAGATTTGAATGCCAAAACATTGGTTAACTGTTCATCATCGTACTGCCTGCTTAAATTCAACATCATATTTTTTGGTGAAGGATCCTGCAGCAAGCCTTTTAATTTTTCATACCGGTTATGAAAATTGTATTTATTTTTTAAAATGGGAAGTTTTTCAGCAGGAATAACATTCATTGTACCAACAGCCAGGTATCTTAAAACCGATGGGATCTGATTTAATCTCTTGCCGTAACGCATTAAATAATCATAGCGATTGTAACCGGCAAAGATCTCGTCGCCAGCATCCGCACTCAATGCAACCGTGACTTGTTTTTTAGCCATTTTGCAAACGAGTGTTGTTGGAATAGCACTGCTGTCGGCAAAAGGCTCATCATAGTAATAAGGAAGATCATCAATGAGTTCAAGCGCTTCTTTTTGAGAGCAGGTGAATTCATAATGCTCGGTACCCAAATGTTTAGCGACATCTTTGGCATACTCTGCTTCATTTAATCCTATATCAGGTACGCCGATCGTAAAAGTTTTTAATCTTTCTGTTCGGTCCTTTTGCAAAATAGCCGTCAATAAAGAACTGTCATAACCTCCACTTAAAAATATTCCAACAGGCACATCTGAAACCATTCGGTAATCAAAAGCAGACTTCAATATTTTTTCCGTTTCTGTTTTTGCTTCTTCGAAAGAGATATTCAGTTTAGGCTTATTATAAGAATCATAAACATCCCAGTACTTTATAATTTGTAAATGTTTTGTATTTAGTTTTAAGTTGAGATGATGACCGGGTTTAAGTTTATAACAGTTATTAAATATACAATGTGGTGTGGGAACATTTCCGAATTGCATGAAAGCAGCCACGGCATCCAGATTTATTTCTTTTTTAAATTTGGGGTGATGATGAAACGACTTTAATTCAGATGAAAATAAAAATAAACCCTCGTGCCAATAATAAAAAAATGGTTTAACCCCTGCTCTGTCTCTCACACAGGTTATTTCTCCCTTTACTGTATCATAAATAACAAAGGAGAACATACCTATAAAGCGATCGATGCATTTAATTCCCCATTCAGTAAAAGCGTGTAAAATAACCTCCGTATCCGAATGCCCTGTGAATTGATGCCCGGCTTTTGCAAGTTCAACTTTAATTTCGGTAAAGTTATAGATCTCTCCATTAAAAGTGATCCATAAATTTTCGAACCGCATGGGTTGTTTACCGGTTTCCGATAAATCAATGATTGCTAATCTTCTGTGGCCCAGTCCTATTGAATAACCAATGTGTTGAAAAAACTCATATCCACTTCCATCAGGGCCTCTGTGAATCAAAGCGTCTGTCATTTTTTGGAGAACTTCTTTAGTTGAAGTTTCACTGAAATCTATGAACCCTGAAATGCCACACATCTGTTTTATTCAGTTTCAGAATTAGGCTTTACTTGTTTGGAAGCTTTTTTGGATCCTCCATACATTTCGTACTTCAACAATTTACACTCCAGTGAAGCATTAAACAAAGTCATTTTTTTACTGGGATGCAAGCCTATGGATTTGATAGCTTCCATATTAGATGAAATAATCCAGCAGGTCCAGCCTCCAAAATCTTTTTTTAATTTATCCCCTATTTGTTTATAAAACGCATTCGTATCTTCCATCTTCAAACGTTCATCGTATGGGGGATTCAACAAAATAGTTCCATGTGGTTTATCAGGCATCAGATCAAAAAAAGAAATATGCTTGTATTGTATCACATCCTCTACCTTGGCAACAGCACCATTTCGTTTTGCCATTTCTAAAGGAACAATATCAATATCGCTGGAAATAATATTGGGCATATCATCTTTAATCCGGTTGATGGTACTTTCATAAATAGTATCCCACAACTCTTTATCATAATCATGCCACTTCATAAAACCAAACTCTTCTCTGAAAACTCCCGGAGGAATGTTGTTTGCATATAAGGCTGCTTCTATCCCTAAAGTTCCGCTTCCGCACATACCATCAATCAACGGTAGATGTGGCTGCCAGCCGGATAATAAAACCATGCCTGCTGCCAATACTTCTTTCATTGGAGCCGTATCTATATCAACACGATAACCTCGTTTAAACAAAGAATCACCGCTGCTATCCAAACTAACGTTTACCTGGTTGCGGAATATATGAACATAAATTCTAATAGTTGGCCTGTCTAAATCAACATTAGGGCGGACAGAAAATTTATCTACAAAACGATCACAAATAGCATCTTTCGTTTTTTGAGAAACATACAAACTATGGTCGAACTCCTCTGAATTAACAGTAGCATTAATCGCTAAAGTATCATCCGTGTTCATTAGCTCTTCCCACTCGTATTCCTTCATTTTATCATACAACTCATGTTCATTCGCCGCCGTAAACGAATAAATCGGAACCAAAACTTTTAATGCAGATCGCAAACATAAATTTGCTTTGTACATAAAACCTTTATCTCCTGTAAAAGAAACACCGCGCTTAAACGGAACAATATCTCTTGCTCCTAACTTCATTAACTCGTTTACCAATACATCTTCTAAACCATGAAAGGTAGTTGCCTTCATTTCAAAATCGTGCTCAGTATTTTTTTTATCTTTCAATGTGTTTTTATTAATGGGATTATTTTTATTCTGTTATAATCAACAGAGTAACTTACTTTTTATTAACGGCATTAAATACTTCTTTCATAAAACCGGATGCAAATACGAAATCAACCAACTCAGGATTTGTTGTTTTTAAAATGTCCTGGCTGTTTCCTGTCCACCAATGTTTTCCTTTGTAGATATATAGGATCTTCTGCCCTATTTCTACCACTGAATTCATATCATGCGTAATCACAATAGTGGTGATATTAAATTCATGGGTCAAACTTTGAATCAAATTATCAATAACTATAGATGTTTTAGGATCTAAACCCGAATTGGGTTCGTCACAAAACAAATACTGCGGACTATTAGCAATCGCTCTCGCCAAAGCCGCACGCTTTTTCATTCCACCGGATAATTCGCCCGGGTACAATTTATTTTTATTAGTTAACTGAACTTTTTCTAAACAAAAATTTACACGATCTAGTTTCTCTTCTTTACTCATCGTGGTAAACATATCTAACGGAAAACGAACATTTTCTTCCAATGTTTGTGAGTCGAACAAAGCACCGCCCTGAAATAGCATGCCTATTTTTTTTCTTACTTCTTGTTTTTCTTTAACACCAAGTGTAGGAAAATTTAATCCATCATATAAAATTTCTCCGCTGTCAATTTCATGCAACCCAACCATTAATTTCATGATGGTGGTCTTTCCACTTCCGCTCTCACCAATAATTAAATTTGTTTTACCTTGTTCAAAGACAAATGAAACATCATCAATTACTTTGTTGTCACCAAAACTTTTATAAATATTTTTAATTTCAATCATGTAAAAAATAATTGAGTTAAAATAAAATTAAAAATCAAAATTAATATACTGCTATAAACCACTGCAGACGTGCTGCTTTTACCAACCTCTAATGCACCGCCATAAGTATAATAACCAAAATAAGAAGATATGGATGTAATTAAAAAAGCAAATGTTATTACTTTAGAAAATGAGTACCACAATTTCCAGGGCTCAAAAAACGCTTGGATCCCAAAAATAAATTCATAAGAAGAACAGGCTCCTGTTGCGATGCCCATCACGTAACCGCCAAAAATACCCAAAAACATACTGATGGCAATTAAGAAGGGAAGTATTAAAATACCCGCTGCAATTTTTGGCAATATTAAATAGCCAGCTGAATTAATTCCCATTATTTCAAGAGCATCTATTTGCTCTGTAATTCTCATTGATCCAATTTCAGAAGCAATATTAGAACCAATTTTTCCGGCCAATATCAAACATACAATGGTTGGTGAGAATTCAAGAAGCATTGATTCTCTTGTTGTAAATCCAAGTGCATATAAAGGAATTATTGGACTGGTAAAACCGAAAGCTGCCTGAATGGTGATAACACCTCCCATAAAAAAAGAGATGATCGCAATAATGGGAAGTGAACTGATACCAATATTATCAATTTCATGAATAATTTGCCTCATATAAACAGATAGCTTTTCAGGCTTACTAAACACACGTTTAATAAGGATAAAATACCTGCCTAAATGAAAAAATAAGTTCATAATTTTTGAAGAGCTAATATACGACTAAGTGTTTAATTTATTAAGAGATGGTTTAAATAAAAAACGCTATGAATCAATTGACTCATAGCGTTTTTTTGTTTTTAGAAAACAAAATTACATTCCTGTACCAAAACTATTTAAACTTACTTTTTTAGTTGGATTAATGGTCATCACAGGTAAATTACTTATATCTACTACTTTTTGAGCTTCTGTTCCACTAAAAAATTCTTTAATACTTAAAGTAGGTTTATTCATGATCACAATAAGATCAGATTCAATTTTATTGGCGTATTCAACAATCGTATCTGCCAGACTATCACTTGCTAAAGATTTGTTTGAGCAGGAAATACCTTTGCCTTTGATGTATTGTTTTACCTGGTGAGAATAAGCCAATAACTGATTTTCGTAAGCCGCATCAGATAAACTAAACACACCTAAAATACGGATAGATGCTCCAAAATAGTGCGCAAACTGAACGGCAACATCCACTTTTTCACGTGATTCACGAGAAAGATCCAAAGGCAATAAAATATTTTCACAACCATCTTTATGGTCTTTTCCACGGATAGAAATTACCGGGCAACTACATTCGCGAATCATCTTGGAAGCACTGGAACCAACAATATTCTTGGAACTCATATGGCTTTCTAATCCAACCATTACCAATGTTGCTTTAATTTCTTCAGCTACTCTTGGAACTTCACTATAAATATTACCTTTCACATTCATGAACTCAGTAGGAACTGTGCTTTCAGATTCAGTCTGTTTAGTCAATGCTTTCAGTTCTTCATATCTTTCTTCACCTACTTTTTCATAGGAATGCAATAAAACAATTTTTGAGTGGGTATATTTGGCCAAATTGTAAGCTTGCTTGATCGCTAAGAGAGATTGTTCAGTAAAATCAATAGGGATCAGTAAGGTGCCGCGTTCTTGTAATTTCATATAGGATTATTTATAGTTTCGTTTAAAAGGGATTTTTAACTCACAAAATTAGTCAAATTAATGATATCTAAGCATTTATAAAAATAATTATCAAAAATCTGCTGTTAATTAAATAAATTTACCGATATTTGCAGCCCAAACTTTAAAAAAAACAAAATGGCAGTAAAGATTAGACTACAAAGACACGGAAAGAAAGACGCAGCGTTTTTCCACGTGGTAGCAGCGGATGGTCGTGCACCAAGAGATGGAGCTTTTATAGAAAAATTAGGAACTTACAATCCTAATACGAACCCGGCAACTATTGAATTAAATTTCGAAAATACCTTAAAATGGTTACAAGACGGTGCTGTACCAACAGATACCTGTAAAGCTATTTTATCTTACAAAGGTATTTTAATGAAAAAACACTTATTAGATGGTGTTAAAAAAGGTGCGTTAACTGAAGCACAAGTTGAAGAGCGTTTTGCTAAATGGTTAGACCAAAAAGCAAGCAAAATTGTTACTAAAAAAGACAATTTATCTGCAGCTGAGAAAAAAGCGATAGCTGATAAATTTAAAGCAGAAACTGTATCTAAAGATGCAAGAGCAGCTAAAATTGCTGCTAAAACTGCAGTTGTTGAAGAAACTCCAGTAGTTGAAGAAACAGCAGCTCCGGCAGTTGAAGAAACAGCAGCTCCTGAAACAGATGCTCCAGCAGCAGAAAACACAGAAGCATAATTTTAAATTAAATACTAAAAAAGCCCGATATGGAATCCATATCGGGCTTTTTGTTTATTGTAAATAGAAATAGAGAACTACTTCCCTAAAGAATTCAATCCCTCCACTGCTGGTTCATAATTTGGTTTTAGTTGCAAACACATTTGATAATCAGCCGAAGCATTATTCCTATCTTTCAATTCCTGATAACAAGCGCCTCTGGCATAATAAGCTTCTGCATATTTTGAATTAGCATTAATGGCTCTTGTAAAATAATCCATAGCCAGTTTTGGGTTATTATTAATACCAAACTCTATAGCTCCTAAATTATAAATAGAAAACACATGAAAAGAATCAATTTTTAAAATTTGGTTATACATTACCACCGCTTCTTTAATTTGATTCAAATCCTGTGTTAATTTTGCTTTGGCATACAAAGCTTCTACATTAGAAGGATTTAAGCTAATGGCATTATTATAATATTCAAAAGCCAAGGCATTTTTCTTAGCACCATAAATTAAACCTAATTCTAAAAACGCGCCATAGTTTTTATTGTCTTGCTCAATGGCTGTTTCTAAACTTGATGCGAAGCCCAAAATATCTTCAAAGAATTTATGAATTCCTAAA
>JANPOX010000126.1:0-6913 GCA_031428235.1 Bacteroidia bacterium
ATAAGAGGAATTTCATTGATTAATGTATCACGGATGACGCCACCAAATACGGCTGAGATCAGTCCTAAAATAACAGCAGCAAAAGGGTTGACATGATACTCTAAACTTTTTTGTACCCCTAAAATTGTATAAATTCCCACACCCACGGTATCGAACAAAAATAATGTACGTCGTAGTTTGATAAGATAGTTTTTGAAAACAAGCGTGAAAATAAATGCGCAAATGATGGAAATTAAAATATTTTTGTCGCTTAGCCAGGAAATAGGATATGCGCCCAACATCATGTCTCTTAGAGTTCCACCACCAATAGCTGTTATAAAGCCAGTAAAAAAGACACCGAAGTAATCATGATAATGTTTTTTATCGCGGGCAGCTAGAGAACCAGAAATGGTAAAGAAAAATATCCCGATAAGGTTTAACCAGTAGAATAACATTTTAGATTACGAATTTATTACGAATATACGAATCAGTTAAATCTGAGTTCTTGGAGTCAGTTTTTCACCTTCCCATTTAGCAACTACTGCGCTGGCTACCGCATTGCCAATAACATTGGTAGCAGAACGACCCATATCTAAAATTTGGTCAACGGCTAGTAACAATAGTAAGCCTTCCCCGGGAATATTGAACATGCTCAGCATACCGGCAATTACTACCAGTGAAGCTCGTGGAACGCCGGCCATTCCTTTACTGGTGATTAATAAGATCAGCATCATCTGAACCTGATCGCCCATAGACATATGGATGCCATAAGCTTGTGCTATAAATACCGTGGCAAAAGTCATGTACATAATAGAACCATCCAGGTTAAACGAATAACCAAGTGGTAATACAAACGAAACGATTCGGTTACTGATACCGAATTTTTCAAGTTGTTCTATAGTTTTTGGCATCGCACTTTCTGAACTCGCTGTGCTGAATGCCAGTAATATTGGCTCTTTTACATGAGATAGCAGTGAGAAAAATTTGATACGAAGTACAAGGCAGATGCTAAATAAAATACCAAAGATGAAAAATAATAAACCGCCAAAGAAACATGCCATCAAATAAGCATAACCGCTTAAAACATCTAACCCTTGTTGTATGACTACAGCCGTAATGGCTCCAAACACACCAATAGGGGCAAAACTCATTACAAAGTTGGTCACCTTAAACATAATGTGAGAAAGGCTATCCATGGCTCTAATCATTGGCTTACCATGTTCTCCAATACTGGCTGCTGCAATTCCAAAGAACAATGCAAAGATAACGATGGGCAGAATTTCATTTTCAGCCATCACTTTAATGATACTATCAGGAACCACATGAGCTACAAAATTTTTGGCATCCTGTGCATGGGCTTTTACACCTGCATCAGCACTAACAGGAGGTAAATCCAGAGCCATCACTTTACCGGGTTCAAACAAATTAACAATCACCAGGCCTAAACTTAAAGCGAGTAGGGTAGCAAACGTAAAATAGATAATTGTTTTCCCACCGATTCTACCAACTGATTTGAAGTCGCCGACTTTAGCAACACCCATGACCAATACTGCTAAAACTAATGGAGAAATGATCATTTTAATAAGGCGTAAAAAGATATCACTTAATATCGAAAAGTTGGAAGCCGTTTTTTTCTTAGCTTGTTTTAAATTCTCTTTATGGATTTTATCTGTGGAAACAATAATTTGTTTTTCGATTTCAGGATTTCCTTTGGATACTTTCTGAATATAGGAAAGCTCAATCTTAGGAACATTATTCGTTATGGATTTGTTGATGCCATATCCTAAAATGATACCAAGTATCATGGAAATAATAATGATGGTGATTAATCTGTTTTTTTTACTGAACATAGTTTTATAGTTAATGGAACGCTGATAGCGCTGATGATTATGATTTGATAGGATTAAAAGTATTATTGTCAGTTCGAGCGGAGTCGAGAACCCATAATATGAATTTAGAACGCTTCTCGCCTTCGCTCGAAGTGACAGAAGATTTTATCAGGAGAATATAAATCATGTTCTGTTTATAACCTGGATGTTTTATTTCTTAAAACAAAATCTGCAATTACTAATGCAGCCATACTTTCTACAATAGGCACTGCTCTGGGCAATACACATGGATCGTGGCGGCCTTTGCCTTTAATGGTTGTTTCATTTCCATCTTTGTCAACGCTCTGTTGATCCTGCATAACTGTTGCAACTGGTTTAAATGCCACATTAAAATAAATATCTTCTCCATTACTAATGCCGCCTTGTATGCCGCCACTATGGTTTGTTTTTGTTATATTTTTTTTGTCACCCTGAGCGGAGTCGAAGGGCAGAAAAATATCATTCATTTCAGAACCTTTAAAATTCACTGAATTAAAGCCTTCACCATATTCAAAGCCTTTTACGGCATTAATACTGAGCATAGCTTTTCCCAAATCAGCGTGCAGTTTATCAAACACAGGTTCGCCTAAGCCCACCGGTGTTCCTTTAATCACACAGCTTACAATGCCCCCTATAGTGTCACCGGCTTTTCGTATATCTTCAATATAACTGACCATGTGATAAGCTGTTGCAGGATCAGGGCAGCGAATAATGGATTCTTCTGTTTTTGAAAGGTCCAATTCTTTATATGATTTTTCTAATTTAATTGGACCAACCCGGCTAACATAAGCCTGGATAGAAATGTTTAACTGATTTAAATAGAGTTTGGCAATAGCACCACCGACAATGCGGCAGGCTGTTTCGCGGGCTGATGAACGTCCGCCGCCACGATAATCTCTGATGCCATATTTTTCCTGGTAAGTAAAATCGGCATGAGAAGGGCGAAATGCATCTTTAATATGTTCGTAATCGTTACTTTTTTGATTGGTGTTTTCGATTGTGAACCCGATTGGATGTCCGGTTGTTTTACCTTCGAAAATACCTGATAAAAACCTGACTTCATCTTCTTCTTTACGTTGGGTTGTAATGTGTGATTGACCTGGCTTACGACGTTGCAATTCCTTTTGAATAAAATCAATATCAATGTCTAAACCGGCGGGACACCCATCAATAATTCCGCCCAATGCTGCGCCATGACTTTCACCAAAAGTAGTTAACCGAAATAAGGTTCCAAAAGTATTACCTGCCATAGGCTTCAAAAATAGTAAAAATTATGAGAGAATGGAAGTTCGCAAGAGGGATTGAAGCGAAAAGCCCACAGCCATAAGGTACGAGTGGCGAGGACTTGAAGTGGAAAACCCGACCCGACCATAGGAGGGACTTGCCCAAATCTTTCAAACAATATGGAGGAAAACTAATCAAAAATAAATACCTTGGCAATCAAAATAAACACATGTCTGCCAGATTATTAATTAAAAATATAAAAATCCTTGTACAGGTTCGCGACGCATCAATATTAAAAGTAAGCGGGAAAGAAATGAAGGAATTGCCTTGTATAGATAATGCCTGGTTGGCTGTTGACAATGGATTGATTGCAGATTATGGATCGATGGATGATTTCCCCGGAATTGAAGACTGGAAAGGATTAGAAATTATTGATTGTGAAGGAAAATTAATTTTACCATGTTATGCTGATAGTCACACACATATTGTTTATGCCGGGAACAGGGAAGGTGAGTTTGTAGACAGGATCAATGGATTGAGCTATGAAGAGATATTTGCCAAAGGCGGGGGTATTTTAAATTCAGCAAAAAAATTAGCGGAGGCAACGGAAGATGAATTGTTTGAACAAACGATGGTTCGCTTAAAAGAAGTGATAGAGCAGGGAACAGGGAGCATTGAAATAAAAAGCGGTTACGGATTAAGTGTAGAAAGTGAATTAAAAATGCTGCGTGTGATCAGAAGAATTAAAGACTTAGGTTCGATTCCTGTACGGGCTACTTTTCTCGGAGCTCACGCTTTGCCTTTGGAATTTAAAAATAACAAACAAGGTTATATAGATTTGATCATCAATGAAATGTTGCCCGCTATTGCTGCTGAAAAATTAGCAGATTACATTGATGTGTTTTGCGAGCAGAATTATTTTACTTACGAAGAAACCAAAACGATTTTAGAAGCCGGAATAAAACATGGTTTAATTCCGAAAGTGCATGCAGAACAATTAAGTCATTTTGGAGGGATTAAAGCAGGAGTTGAATGCGGAGCCATTAGTGTGGATCATTTAGAATTTTGCGATGATATGGATATTGAACTTTTAAAAAAATCAAATACCATGGCAACTGTTTTACCGGGTGCCGCTTTCTTTTTGGGTTTACCTTTACCACCGGCGCGCAAAATGATAGATGCCGGTTTACCCATTGCTTTTGCCAGCGATTTTAATCCAGGTTCGAGTCCAAGTGGTAACATGAATTTGATGATGAGCCTTGGCTGTGTTCAATATAAATTAACACCCGAAGAAGTGATCAATGCCTGCACCATCAATTCGGCTTACGCTATGGAATTGTCAGATGAAGTAGGCAGCATTACAATCGGTAAAAAAGCAAATTTTTTTATCACCAAACCTATCAGTTCATATGCTTTTATTCCTTATTCGTTTGGAAGCAATTTAATTGAGAGTGTATATTTGAATGGGGTTAGGCAGTAGTAATGTTAGTTATCTCATTTAATTAAACTATTTTTGGCGAAAATTAAATAAATGAAAATAGTAGTGGAGCAAACAAGATTCCTATTAGGAGTAACTTTTATTATGGTGAGCCATTTCCTAAATGCGCAATTAGCTATACCATGTTTTAATCCTAAAGTTAATTATTCAGTTGGTTCAAATCCTCAGTTTGTTGCAACTTCTGATTTTAATGGAGATGGAAATAATGATTTGGTACTTTCTAATTTTGGATCTAATAATGTATCAGTTTTATTAGGGTCTAATTCTGGGACATTTGTATTAGCCGCCAATTATGCAGTTGGTACAAATCCTTGGTCCGTTACTACTGCTGATTTTAATGGAGATAGTAATATTGATTTAGCGGTTTCAAACAGAATTACAAATAATGTTTCAGTTCTGTTAGGCATTGGCACAGGATCATTCTTAACAGCAGTAAATTATTCGGTCGGTACCTATCCATTATCAGTTAAACATGGTGATTTTAATGGAGATGGGAATATAGATTTAGTAACAGCAAATAATGGAAGTAATAATATTTCGATTTTGTATGGCTCAGGTACAGGCACATTTGCACTTGCCAGTAATATTTCAGTTGGAACAAGTCCTCTTTCAGTAGCAACAGGTGATATAAATTCGGATACTTATGTAGATTTAGTAGTTGCAAATTCAGGGTCAAATAATGTATCGGTTTTATTAGGGATGGGTACAGGTTCTTTTTCAACAGCTGTAAATTATTCTGTTGGTACCGTTCCAACTTCTGTAATATTTTCTGACTTAAATGGTGATTCTAATTTCGATATGGCAATATCAAATCAATCAACTAATAATGTTTCAATTTTATTAGGAAATGGAAATGGAACCTTCTTAACAGCAGTAAATTATACAGTAGGAACATTTCCTTTAGCTATAACTGCTGCTGACTTTAACGGTGATGGTAATATTGATTTAGCTACTGCAAATATTTCTTCCAATAATGTATCTGTCCTTCTTGGGTATGGAAATGGAGCATTTTCTTCTAGCTTTAGTTTTACTGTAGGAACTAACCCTCGATCTTTGGTATCTGGAGATTTTAATAATGATGGAAAGTTTGATATTGCAACTGCAAATTCAGGATCGAATAATAGCACTGTTCTATTAAATGGAATACCTAGTATAGCAGTAAATAGCGGGTCTATTTGTGTTGGCAATTCATTTACAATATCGCCAGGGGGAGCAAATACTTATACTTATTCAGGAGGTTCAGCGGTTGTGAGTCCTACAACGAATTCAACTTATTCAGTATCTGGAACAGGTTTAAATGGGTGTATTTCATCTTCATGCGCGATTAGCAATGTCATTGTAAATAATGCACCTGTAATTACAAATACTATTTCCGGAAATCAGGTAATATGTGCAGGATCGAACGATTCGTATTATATCACTCCGGTAATTAATGCTTTGAGTTATGTTTGGACGTTGCCTTCTGAATTTTCAGGCTCAAGCACGACAAATACAATTTTAATTTCTTCAAATTCAAATTCTTTGGCAGTTCTTACAGTTTCTTTAAGCGCATCAAATATATGTGGCGCTTCAAATACGCAAACAATTAGTATATATATTTCAACCCCGTCTTCCCAATTATCCTCTCCTCAAAGTACAATTTGTGCTGGTAGTTTAGGTAGTATTAGTGCTACTGATGATAATGCAAATATTATAAACTATAATTGGTCAACTCCAACACAAACTATTTGTTCATCAATCAATTGTAATACTATAACAGATTCGCCATCATTAACAACAACGTATTCTTTAACTGTTACAGATGTTAATAATTGTTCTCAAACATATCAATACACAATTAATACTGTTTCTACGCCTACAGTTCTTGCAACTACAAACAATACGTTAATATGTACCGGTAATAGTGCAACATTAACTGCCAGCGGAGCAAATACTTATTCTTGGAGTTCAGGTTCATCTTCTGATACAGAAGTTGTAAGCCCAGTTTCATCAGCAGATTATACTGTAACAGGAACTGATGTAAATGGATGTTCAAACCTTGCTGTTATTACTCAAAGTGTTAGTTTATGTACTGGTATTAATAATATAGCCACAGATAATCAAATTATAAATATTTATCCGAATCCAACAAACGGTATTTTAAATATTGAAACAGATATTATAATGTATAATTCTAAAATAGATATTTATAATGCATTCGGAATATTAGTTTTAAGCGAAAGAATAATGAATACTGAAAATAGTATTAATATAAATGTTTTGAATAATGGAATTTATTTAATAAAAATTATAGAAAACGACAAAATTGTTTCTATAAAGAAAATAGTTAAGCAATAGTTTTTGT
>JANPOX010000127.1:0-3190 GCA_031428235.1 Bacteroidia bacterium
CATCCCTTTTTCAATGGTCCATGCTCTTACTTCTTTGACACCCGCAGTAAAGTATGTTTGTAATTGCAATAAACTATAAGCTTGTTTGATCAACTTATTCACTCCTGGTTCATCCAATCCCATTTCTCCAAGGAACATTTGTTTTTCTTCGTAAGTCTCTAAAGATGCAATTTCACTTTCCATAGCCGCTGTAATTACTAATATTTCTGCACCCTCACCTTTTACGGATTCCTTAACTGCATCCACGTATTTATTCCCGGTTTTAGCGGAAGCTTCATCTACATTACAAACATACATTACCGGTTTAATGGTTAACAGATGTAGATCTGCAATGTAAGGCAATTCACTATCTTCCAATTTACAGGCCCGGGCTGATTGTCCGCTTTCTAAAGTTTCTTTTATTCTTAATAAGGTGTTATAGGTTTTAACAGCTTCTTTGTCATTTCCTGTTTTTGCAGCTTTTTCAAATTTCTTGATCTTTGCTTCAACAGCTTCCAAATCTTTCAATTGCAATTCCGTATCAATAATTTCCTTGTCTCTTACCGGGTTTACGCTTCCATCCACATGAATAATATTATCATCATCAAAGCAACGCAATACATGCAAAATCGCATTACACTCCCTGATGTTTGCCAAGAATTTATTCCCTAAGCCCTCTCCTTTACTGGCACCTTTAACCAAACCTGCAATATCAACGATTTCAACAGTGGTAGGTAATATTGCCTGCGGTTTTACTAATTCGGATAATTTAGTTAAACGTTCATCGGGAACAGTGATGATTCCAACATTTGGTTCAATCGTACAAAACGGAAAATTTGCCGCCTGCGCTTTTGCATTACTTAAACAATTAAACAAGGTTGATTTTCCTACATTTGGCAACCCAACAATTCCACATTTTAAAGCCATTTTTCTGTTTTTGAAATTTCGGCATCTCTGTTTTGAACCACGCTCAAAACCTTCAGCCTGAAAAAATTAATAAATTAATCTGCAAATATATTAAAATCGATTACTAAGCTTTGTTATAAATAGTAGCATTCTTGGGCAGTTTTTAACAATTATACCTGTTTTGTTGTGTATAAAACTTACAATATTTTATTTTTTAACATACTGTCGTTATTATTAACATTACAGTATTATAGCGTAATCAAATGCTATTTTTGCAGCAAAATCAATACTTATGGCAGATATTACACAATTAAAAAGCTTATCCATTCAGGTTCGCCGCGACATTGTTCGCATGGTTCATGCAGTAGCTTCAGGTCACCCGGGCGGATCTTTGGGTTGCACCGAATATTTAGTGGCTTTATACAATGGTGTAATGAATCACAATCCTAAGAAATTTACAATGGATGGAGTTGGTGAAGACTTGTTTTTCCTAAGTAATGGCCATATTTCTCCGGTGTTTTACAGTGTTTTAGCTCGCGCAGGTTATTTCCCGGTAGAAGAATTAAAGACGTTTCGTAAAATAAACTCACGATTACAGGGGCACCCAACTACACACGATCACCTTCCGGGTGTGCGTATCGCCAGTGGTTCTTTAGGACAAGGCATGAGTGTGGCCATTGGTGCGGCATTGACAAAAAAATTAAATAAAGACAACTCTATTATATACAGTTTACACGGAGATGGTGAACTTCAGGAAGGACAGATATGGGAAGCAGCAATTTATGCAGCTGCTAATAAAGTTGATAATTATATCGCTACCATTGATTATAACGGCCGTCAGATTGACGGAAATGTAGATGATGTGTTATCCTTAGGGAACTTAAAAGCAAAATTTGAAGCTTTTGGTTGGGAAGTAATTGAAACCGAAGAAGGAAATGACATGGCGGCAGTACTTGAAGGATTTGCGAAAGCCAAAGCATTTATCGGAAAAGGAAAACCTATTATTAACATTATGAAAACAGAAATGGGTGCAGGCGTTGATTTTATGATGGGAACACACAAATGGCATGGTTCTGCGCCTAACGATGAGCAATTGCAAAAAGCATTGGATCAGTTGATTGGAAATGAAGTGGATTATTAGGAGTTATAAATTTTAAATGTTGAATTTTTAAATGAATGTGTTGAAGAGAAATATTTTTTTAAAATTTATTTTAATTATTCATTTAACATTTATAATTCAACATTCAACATTTTCTCAGCCCACCAACCGCATTCTATTTATTTTTGATGATTCCTATAGCATGTATGCTCCCTGGAACAGTAACATCAAAATTGAGGTGGCAAAAAAAATCATGGGTGAATTTTTAGACAGTTTAAAATCTATCCCGAATTTAGAACTTGCTCTGCGTTGTTATGGTCACCAGACTTTTATTAAACCTGAACGTAATTGCAAGGACACTAAACTTGAAATTCCATTTGCACCAACAGCACAAAATGCCCTGAAAATAAAACAACGCATCCAAAAACTGGAACCTCTTGGTACCACTCCAATAGCATACTCATTAGGCGAATGTGCTTCCGATTTTACACCCTGCGGTAATTGTAGGAATATCATTATTTTAATTACCGATGGGATTGAAGAATGTGGAGGAAACCCTTGCGAAGTGTCTGCCCAATTACAAAAAAAAGGAATCTTTTTAAGGCCATTTGTAATTGGTGTTGGGCTGGATGTGAAATTTGCAGAGGTTTTTGGCTGCATGGGAAAATTTTATGATGTGAGTAACGAAGCTAATTTTAAAGATGTTTTGAATTTAGTATTAACAGAAGCCATTTCTCAAACAACTGTCCAGGTAGATTTGTTGGACATTTTAAAGAAGCCCACAGAAACAGATGTGAACATGACCTTTTATGATGCCAATACCAAACAGATCAAATACAATTATTTACATACGTTGAACCATAGAGGTAACCCTGATACGTTAGTGTTAAGTCCAAACATCACTTATGATCTGATGGTTCATACCATTCCTCCGATTGAAAAGAAAAACATCACTATTCAACAAGGCAAACATAATGTGATACCGGTGGATGCCCCTCAGGGTTATTTAAAACTGGAATTAGACGGTGCCATCAGTAAATACTATCCAACCTGTGTAATTCGAAAAAAAGGAGAGATGAACACGCTAAATATTCAGGACTTCGGAAAAACCGATAAGTATCTGACAGGAAAATATGATCTTGAAATATTAACACTTCCGCGCATTAGGTTAAATGATGTGGAAATTCAGCAAAGTACTACAAACAC
>JANPOX010000128.1:0-1959 GCA_031428235.1 Bacteroidia bacterium
ACATAAGCCTGGTGATGTTTGCTATGGTGGATTTCCATTGTTTTGGCATCAATATGTGGCTCTAATGCGTTATACGCATATGGTAATTGCGGTAATTCAAATGACATAGGTTTTATTTTTTAGGTTTATATTTGTTTTAATTGTGTTATTGTTTTTGCGGGATCTGCACTTCCGAAAACTGTATTACCTGCTACTAAGACATCAGCCCCGGCTTCTAATAATTTTTTATAATTATTCAGGTCAACGCCTCCATCAATTTCAATTAGTGCTTTAGAGTTTTTTTCGATAATTAATTTTTTTAACGCTTTTACTTTCGAGTACGTATTTTCAATGAATTTTTGTCCACCAAAACCAGGGTTTACACTCATCACACAAACAAGGTCAACATCTGAAATCACATCTTCTAACAAACTCACAGAAGTATGAGGGTTTAAAGCTACACCGGCTTTCATTCCTGCGTTTTTTATATTTTGAATAGAACGGTGCAAATGCGTGCAGGCTTCTAAATGAAAAGTTAATATATCAGCGCCTGCTTCTTTAAACATTTGTGTATATCGGTCAGGATCAACAATCATCAAATGAACATCAAGCGTTTTTTTTGCATGTTTTTGAATCGTTTTTAAAACCGGAAAACCAAAAGAAATATTTGGAACAAAGACTCCATCCATAATATCAATATGAAACCAATCAGCATCCGAATTATTAATTAATTCTATATCCCTTTGTAAATTTCCAAAATCAGCAGATAAAACTGAGGGTGCTACTATATGTGACATATTTCTAAATTGAAAACCAAAAATATAAAATTAAAACCATATTGGCTTATATTTTTGTTTTTATGCCTTATAAGAATTATGGGCACAAAAAAGGAGGCCAAACACTAGCCTCCTCATTCTAACTAAACACACACACACTATCCTAAGTAGCCCATTAAAACTTTGCTTCTTGAAGCATGTTTTAAACGGCGCACTGCTTTTTCTTTGATTTGCCTTACACGCTCTCGTGTCAATTCAAATTTTTCTCCTATTTCTTCCAATGAATGAGAATGGCCTCCGGCCAACCCATAATATAATTTTACCACATCTGCTTCTCTTGCTGTTAGTGAGGTTAATGCTCTGGAGATTTCATTACGCAGACTTTCCATCATTAATTCATTATCAGGCGAAGCTTCATGTTTATTTTCCATTAACTCATACATGCTTCCACCATCCTCCATGTTTCCTAAAGGCGCGTCCATACTCATATGTCTACCCTGGTTTTTCATGGTCTCACGAATATCTGCGGGTAAAATGTCCAGGATTTCTGAAATTTCTTCGGCAATTGGTTCCCGCTCCAGTTCCTGTTCGAGTTTTGCAAATGTTTTATTGATTTTATTAATGGCGCCTATTTTATTTAATGGCAAACGAACAATACGCGATTGCTCTGCCAAAGCTTGTAGAATAGACTGACGGATCCACCAAACAGCATAGGAAATAAATTTAAATCCACGCGTTTCATCAAAACGTTGAGCAGCTTTTATCAGTCCCATGTTACCTTCGTTGATAAGATCCGGAAGGCTTAATCCCTGATTTTGGTACTGTTTGGAAACAGATACTACAAATCTTAAATTGGCTTTCACCAGCTTATCAAGTGACTGTTGATCTCCTTGTTTTATTTTTTGAGCTAACCGCACTTCTTCGTCCGCAGTTATTAATTCCACACGACCAATGTCTTGTAAATACATATCCAGGGAAGCGGTTTCGCGGTTTGTTATCTGTTTGGTAATTTTTAGCTGTCTCATATCTCAAAAAATTTATAATTATACTTAAAAAGAATTGAAAACACCCGCAAACAGGCCATCTTGGTGTTCCTATATTGTAATACGTTAAAAAAACAGAATCGTTACGTGCTTTTGAGTGAAGCTATAGTTTAAATGATTGAAAGTTAAATTTGATTTAGGGGTGTGATTTAACATTCCCT
>JANPOX010000129.1:0-5093 GCA_031428235.1 Bacteroidia bacterium
GTAATTGATCATAAACGATCCGTTCTTTTTCTTTTTATTGAAAGGACCTTCTGCACCTAATTCAAAACCGTTAAAACCAACCATTCCTAAAAATTCATATTTCTCATTATTTCCTGTGCGCATTTTCAAATCAAAAACACCAGCCGTTGCATTTCCATAATCGGCCGGAAAAGCGCCGGTCAAAAAATCTGAATTATCTAAAGTGTTATTATTTAAAATACTGATTGGCCCGCCAGAAGAACCCATACTACCAAAGTGGTTCGGATTTGGAATATCTAATCCGTTTAAGCGCCATAAAATACCAAGCGGCGAATTTCCTCTGATAATGATATCGTTCCGGCTATCATTGGCACCACTTACTCCCGCAAAATTTGCCGCCATTCGGGCAGGATCACCTCTACTACCGGCATAACGGTTTGCTTCCTCCGTACTAAACACACGAGAACTAACTGTAGCCATTTTGTTATTTGTTTTTGTTTTATCAACTTCTGCCGTAACCACAATTTCTTCTCCTTGTACGGCACTTTCTTCCAGTTCAATATATAAGACCGTTTCTTTACCAGTGGTTAAAACAACGGTTTGAGATTTTTCTTTATAAGAGATGAGAGAAATTTTTAGTTGCTTCCTTCCTAATAATACATTATCGAAACGAAATTTTCCATTTTCATCCGTTGTTGTTGCTGTGAAAGGTATTGTATTTAAAATACTGATCACTGCACCCGGTAATGGACTTTGCGTTTGCTTATCTAAAACCGTTCCCCTGATAGTTTGTGTTAATTCCTGAGAGGAAATAAATTGAAATAAAAAAGAAATTAATATCGTTAAATAAAATCTCATCCTATCTTGGTAAATGTTTAGTGATTAAACATGGAAATTTATAAGGACAGGCAGGATACTTTAAATTGTTTTCAATTAATGTGGATTTTTTTGAAACGGTAATTTTCAGATCCTCTTTGGTCCACTCTTCTTTTAAACAATCCATCTGTATATTATTTTCAGGAATTCCGTAGGGGATTTTTTTGTAAAATTTCCAGGGTTCAAAAAACTTATAGGTGCCGCAAGGTAATTTTTTATTGACGATACCATTAGCATCAGTAAAGACAGTGTCAACTTTTCCCTTCGAAGAAATGAAGATTAATTTTTTATTTGAGTAAGGAACCTCTTCTTGTGAAGCTTTCAAAATTTCAGGTGTTGGTCTTGCCCCACCGCAATAGGGAATGTACTGCACTAATTTCAGTTTCACCCGCTTAGACTGAGCAGTTAATGAAAAACAAACGCTTAATAAACAAAATATAATTAAAAATCTCATAACTAAGGCGTACTGGATGAAACTGGTAAAATTTTTCCGTTATAGTAGAGGTGTCCTTTCTTCGAGAAATCAAAAATATATTCAGCCATTTGGATTGGTGTCAAAGGTGCCTGGTATCCCGGAAAAGCTTCTGCAAGCATCTCCGTTTGTACTGCACCAATAGCAAGACAGTTCACTGAAATGTTTTTGTCTTTCAATTCTTCGGCCAAACATTCTGTTAACCCAGCAATAGCAGATTTTGACGAACTGTAAGCTGATAAGCCCGGAAATTTGGCGCTACCCTGAAAACCGCCCATGCTACTAATCGTTACAATATGAGACTTGCTTAGATTACCCAATACAGGTAATAATTGTTGGGTCAAATAATACGGAGCAAATACATTTATCTGATATACTTTTTGCAATTCATCGTAAGAAATTGCTTCATAAGGTTTATTTACTAAAGAACCCGCGTTATGAATGATACAATCAATATGAGTTACTGCATTTTTTATAAAAGATACAGCCTCATTCATGCTATTTTGAGAAGTTAAATCGGTCGAAATAGTTTTAAGATTAACATGAGTAATTGCTTTTAAAGGTTCAAGATTTCGTGTCAGACAAAAAACAGTATCGCCTTCTTTTAAAAATCGTTGTGCCAATTCAAAACCAATTCCTCTGCTAGCGCCTGTTATGATAACGTTCATAAATTTAATAGTTTACAACCTGTTCAATAATTTCTTTAGGCAACTCTCTTTCACCATACTGCTGATTTCTTAATTGTGGTTCAAAACCAGCTTCTTTAATCGCATCCTGGATTGTTTTATAGGTAAAGCGATGCGGCGCGCCTGCTGCACTCACCACATTTTCTTCAATCATAATACTACCAAAATCATTAGCTCCACCATGTAAACAAATTTGCGCCGTTTGCTTACCAACAGTTAACCAGCTTGCCTGAATGTTTTCGATATTTGGTAACATAATACGACTTAATGCCAACATACGAATGTATTCATCTGCACTTACATTATTTGAAACGCCTTTAACACGCTTTAATAAAGTACCATCATCCTGAAAAGGCCATGGAATAAAAGCAAGAAATCCTTTCGCGTGTTCTGGTTTTTCTGATTGCACATCGCGCAACCAAACCAAATGTTCAAATCGTTCGTAAATTGTTTCAACGTGTCCGAACATCATAGTAGCAGACGTTGTGATATTTAATTGATGGCATGCTCGCATCACATCAAGCCATTCACGTCCTGTGCATTTTCCTTTTGATATTAATCTGCGAACACGGTCATTTAAAATCTCAGCTCCTGCTCCCGGCAGACTGTCCAAGCCAGCATCGACTAAAGCTTTCAGAACTTCCGTGTGTGTTGACTTTTCTAATTTAGTGATGTGAGCTATTTCCGGTGGACCAAGTGAGTGTAATTTAATAGAAGGATATAACGACTTTAATTCCTTGAATAAATTGACATAAAAACTTAAACCTAAATCAGGATGGTGGCCGCCCTGAAGAAGTAATTGATCACCTCCATATTTAATAGTTTCTTCAATTTTTGATTTATAAGTTTCAATATCGGTTATATAAGCATCTTTATGTCCGGGAATCCTATAAAAATTACAGAACTTACAATTAGCAATGCATACATTTGTAGTATTTAAATTGCGATCAATTTGCCAGGTAACTTTATTGGAATTATTTTTTTTAATATTCCGGATTTCATTAGCCACAAACATCAACTCTGATGTAGATGCATTTTCATATAAAAACATACCTTCTTCAATTGATAAGAAATCAAGTTTTTGGGCGCGTTTTAAAAGTGATTGAACGTTCATTAATTTAATTTTTTGCTTAACAAAAGTACACTATAATTGGGTAAACAAAAAGCCCTTTAAAGGTTAAAAAAAAGGGCTTTTAGAATAAATACTTAAAATGTCAACGTCAACACTAATACTGACAAAAATGTATTAAGAAAATCTTTTTTTAGCTAATGAGAATAACGTTTTTACCACTTCATTATCTTCTTTCCACATATAAATTGATGATAAGCCTTTCAAATAATTAGCGAGCTCTTCGGGAGAAGTGATAGTATTTATTTGCTCCATGGCAATATTATATTCATTAGCGTTTGAAGCAAACAATTCATTAATGAACCTGAATTTATCATTGATGTTAATATTCATCTTAGGAAGCTCTTTTAATTCCTTTTTCTCTTCGTCCACCAATGGCATTATTTTTTCCGTTACAAGCTCTTTCGTCGCTTCCTGTGTTTTTATTTCCTCTTTTATATCTTTTGTTTCAACCGCCTCTTTAATTGGCTCAATAATAGCCTTTGTTTCTTCCGGCGTAGGAACGCTCATTAATTTAATATGGAGGTTCAGATCCGGAGAAATATCCTTATGTTCTTTCAAAACAAGGTAAGCAGATACCAGTTTATTAGTGGAATGGATGGCAGAATGCAATTGCTCCGCATACTGAGTGCTTGGCGAAGGATGTTTCTCAAATTTTTCAATAGCTATTTTTAATTCCTGAAGGGAAGTATGAAGCTGCTTTTGTAAAATATCCGTTTGCATAATGTGAATAATTAAGAATTAAAAATACAGCATTTTAGCGATACTTAGTTTATTTTTAGAGTTTATTATTAACTAAAACTTACATGTTTTTAGAAAACCTTAAACATAGTGCAACACGTAAAGGATGGATCGAGGTCGTTTGCGGCTCTATGTTTTCAGGTAAGACGGAAGAACTGATTCGCCGTTTAAGGCGCGCGCAATTTGCTAAACAAAAAGTTGAGATCTTTAAACCACAAATAGATACAAGATACCACGAAATAAAAGTGGTATCCCATCAGGGAAATGAAATTCACAGTACACCTGTTCCTTCAAGCTCAAATATTTTATTATTAGCAAATGAGGTAGAGGTGGTAGGGATTGATGAAGCTCAGTTTTTTGATATGGAACTGGTAAATGTGTGTAAACAGTTAGCGGATAGCGGTGTGCGCGTGATTGTTGCAGGACTCGATATGGATTTTAAAGGGCAACCATTTGGGCCAATGCCCGGTTTATTAGCTGTTGCCGAATATGTGACAAAAGTTCACGCAATCTGCATGCGTTGTGGTAATCTTGCATACGTTTCTCATCGTACCACCAAGGAAACCAGCCTGGTTCTTTTAGGTGAAACAGATAGTTACGAGCCTTTATGCAGAGATTGTTATAATGGGGCAAATAAGGAAACTCTATAATATTTCTTCCATGTAATATTTACAGTTCTATGTCCTGAAAGCATTGGGGATGTGTAGAATAAAAATCCAATAAAGCTCTCGATACAAAAAATAAAAGAGGCATTTTTTTCTCGAACTGACAACCACAGAACACTACTTTGACCAATCTTTTTTTCTGATCTCATAAACAAAATTTAATCGATTGGCTTCGCCATAATAGTCCATTTCAATTTCATCAATTTTATTTGCGCCTAATCTTTCAATGGCTTTTTGTGAACGGACATTCAAAGCCCCAACATGGAAGATTACCGAACTCACAAAACGAAAGGCATGATCTATCATCAATTTTTTAAGGGCCGGGTTATAAATACTTACCCAATGATCTTTCGCTAAAAAAGTGTACCCAATAGCTATGGAATTTTTTATGGGATCAAATTCATAAAACCGCGAGCTACCAATCAACTTTCCTGTCTTTTTATCTGAAACTAAAAACGCTCCCTGTGATTGCATCGCGCCTTTAAAGAAGGTTTCAAATACTGCTTTTTTATAACGGTCAGGATTTGGATGTTGTTCCCATATCA
>JANPOX010000130.1:0-1862 GCA_031428235.1 Bacteroidia bacterium
TTTTTTAACATTATTTTTCAAAACATTTCCAATTAGCTTTTCAGATTCACCATCTGTATAACCAGATGCTGTATCTATTAAATTACAACCGCATTGTAGGGCATAATTCAGTGCCTTAATATTATCTGAAGCTTGACTAGATATTCTATACCCACCAAAACCTATTTTACTTATTTCATTTATTTGTATCATTTAAGATATTATCAATGTGGTTTATAAAATTTTTTTATTTAGAAATCATTGACTTTTCAAGTTCACTGAATGGTATAATTGTTTTTATACCATAATCTGATACTGGCCATGACTGAATAATCGTTTTAATTTTTAGGCCAAGTTGATTAACAGCGTTGTATAAACCTGCTTGTCTTTTATTTGCCTTTCTGATATCACCTTCTTGTGTAATCCAAACTAAATCGTCTTCAAACAATAATTCTTCTTTTGGAAAGTAATAAATTAAGTAGTCATTTGTGTGTTCAGATTTTTTGCCAATAAGATAAATTCTCATCTCAAATTTGCCATCAGTAATTAATTTGCTATCGTCAATTTCTTCTATCAACAAGTTTTTTGGTTGGAGTTCTAAACTATCTGGATCCAAGGTGTGCGGAGCACTTGCTAGGAATTTTACATATTCTAAATCACTTTTTGTTGTTATAACTATGGCATCCTTATGAATAAACGGTCTAATACCACCTATATAATGTGGATGATGGTGTCCAAATGTGAAATATTTTATTGGCTTATATTGGGCAATCTTTTTTGCTTCGCTAATAATTAGCTCTCCATTTTTACTGTTTAAAGGGGCTCCATCCACTAATAAAAAATTATCAAACTCGACTACCATTATTCTATCATTTGTCTCCTTTATCTCAATAAAAGTAATATTGTCGCTATACTTTTGTATTTTAATTTCAGGAATGGATTTAAAGTCATCTTTTAATGTATAATTTATTGGTTTCTGCAATAATATAGGAGCACGTGAAATTACATTTACAAACAAAACATTTATTTCATCGATTATTTTTCCATTATATTTTTCAATTATATTTTTTTTTGAATAATATAAATTATTTAAAGTTGAATAATTACTGTAATGGAAAGTGGTTAATACATCACCAAATAATTCATTATTATTAAATATTGTAACTTTATATAAAAGGTATTTCAATTTATCAATGTATAATTTAACTATTGTTTTGTTGATCTTTATCTTATAAACAGCGTAGGCACTATCACTTTCATTGTCTATAGTTATATTGTGTTTAAAAAAGTAATTGATTAGGATTATAGGTGAATATCGTGCTGAATTAAATGTTTGATCCATAAACATATCATTTGTTGTAGCAAACAATTCAACATCACCATAATCCATAAATAAAAACTCATTCTTGCTAAATTGAGCTTTTGAAAAATAAATATTTTTACCTTTTACTAATGTATCTTGTTTGAGAAAATTATTTTCATTAGTCCACACTATTCCCTTGCCGATAGAACTTGTTTGTTGCCAAGGTTCAAAACTATGTTCAAATTCATTATAATTTTCGCGATAAGTAAATGCCAGGTGTTTTTCTTTTACAGGCTTTACTTGTTTATTCCAACACTCAAATAAAAAATCTATAGATTTTGCCTTTATTTGAAGACTGATAAAAAGCACCAGCCCAAAAACTATTTTTTTAAAAATTTGTTTCATCTTAAAGTTATTCTTGTCTTGTAAAAGTAAATATAAATTTCCCCTAATTAATATTTCTTTATCAATATAACCAGTTTTATCTGTCAGGAATTTACCGACTTGTCCTAAATAAACTAAAAGATAAAATATTTTAAAATACTGACAATCAGAAATATAAAGTATTTTTTAAAATAAA
>JANPOX010000131.1:0-3397 GCA_031428235.1 Bacteroidia bacterium
AACTTTAATTGCGGCGGAATTGGCGGTATACGCTCCTGTAGCATTAAAATAGGAAACTGTCAGTAATGGAAACTTACGCAAAGAATCATAGTAAGTATAATCAACCACTTTTAAATCGGCGGTTGCTAATCCAAAAGCAAAACTGGCATTGGCTGTTAACCTCATTTCTACTTGCAGCACATTATTAAAAGCAGTGCCTCCCGGAATAATTAATGTCCCTGAGCCCTGAGCTATCGTAGAAATATTTCCTGAAACTGTCCCGGTCAGATTATTGGCATTTACACTTCCCGAAAAAGCATCGTTACTTGAATATCCCATTGCCACTGGCCAGATAAATTCAATGGCTGTATTGTTACTGAAATTTAATTTAAAATTGGGATTTTCAATGCCTACTATTTCATAGGTGGTGGGCGTTTCCTTCATAAAAAATTTAGTCTGATCAAAAGATTCTACCAAGTTGCTTCCCGTATAAGAAGCGCCACCGGCAGCGGATGTAGATATATAATTACTAACCTCAACTTTTGAGTTAATAGTAAAGCCTGAAAAATCCCAGATTTGATTTGCACCCATTGTTTTAGGAACTACACCCACAGAGTCAAAAATTTGTTTTGTATTGACGTCTCCCAAAACCGGTTCATTGATGGATTTTGTGAGAGACAATTGAGCGCTGACACAAAAAGCCAAAACTATAAAAATTATGGTAAAATATTTTTTCATTCAACTAATAAATTCGTGCATAGTAAATCTAATCAAAATTTTCTTTTAAAATAAAAAGCTCTTACGGATTTCCCGCAAGAGCTTTTACAATTCTGGTATTGAGTGGCTATTCTACAATTAGTTTTCTTACAGAAACTTTATTTCCTAAAGTTGTTTTTACCATATAAATTCCAGGATTTAATTCTGAAATAGAAACCGTGTTAGAAATAGTTGTTTCATTTCCTAAGTTAATTGACTGAGCAATTTGCCCATAGGAATTAACTATTTCAATATTACAATTTGCATTAGCAAGGTTCTGTAATTTCACAGTAAAACGGTCTTTTGCGGGATTTGGAAAAATACTGAATGACGCATCAAAATTAACGTCATTGACTCCTGTTACTACACTCGGATTCATTTTTACTGTGGCAGTCTGAGCAGGGAAAGTACCAGTAGTAGTAACATATTCCACTGTTAAAACAGGAAACTTTTGTGATGCATGGTAATAACTGTAAGTTATACCTTCATTATTTATTGTAACTGGGCCAATGAATGTTGTAGGAATATTTATGTTGATAGTTGCAGTTGAAATAGTTTGCAAAACATTAGTGAAAATTACTCCTCCCGGTAACATTAAAGTACCGGTTCCTGTTCCCATTACATTAGAAGTACCATCAATAGTTCCTGGTGCGTTGCCTAATACGATTGCCGTACAAGTGCCCGCTGCAACATCACTAAAATTATAACCTAAGGTTATTGGATACGTAGCTGCAACTGCTGTATTAGTAAATTGTACGATTACATTAGCATCTTCAAAACCTAAATTTTCGTACATGTTAGAGGTTGACTTATAATAATTATAATATGAACCGCCATCAAAATCAGCCATTGTGGCTCCAGTATAAATACTTGCATTAGGGCCGGAAGATGAAACCGATATAAAGGTTGCTGTTTCAATAATTGTATCGGCAATTGCAGCAGAGAAATTCCACATTTGATTAGTGCCTGTGTTCTTTGGTATTACAACCACCGAATCAAAATTCTGCAAAGTTTGCACATTCCCAATAACCGGTTCATTAAACGCCTGAGTAAGGCTTAATTGCGCACTTGCTGACATTACAAAAGCACCAGCAATAATTGTTAAGTAGATTTTCTTCATACATATTTTTTTAAGGTTAATATTAATTGATCTAATTTAACATTTAAAATCAAAGCTGTTATACCTTGGGTGGGATATTTATTCAGTTCAATAAAAAAAGCCCATCCGCCAGATGGCGAATGGGCTTTAAATAAAATTTAAAACTTAGTGGTGAGCTTCCTCGTGTTTTTCTTCAGAATGAGAAGCATCTGCTGCACCTTCAGCATGGTGACCATGTCCTGCTTTTAAATCAAGTTGTTGTTTAATTAAGATTGGATCAACCGTAGTTCTGTTTTGTGGATCACCGCTATAAACACCTTCATCTAAAATGATAAAAATACCGAAAGAAATAAAAAGGATATAAGGTGCTAAAATGGTATACTTCATAAAGGTTACTTCATGCCCAAGGTGCATAAATGCCATTACAATGAATCCTGCTTTAACAATAGTTAAACCAATGAAAAGCACTTTAATACCTAATGTACCGCTCCAGCCATGGCTTGGTGCCATTGATCCGATAACTAATTCAAAAATAGTAATGGCCAACATGTACCAAAACACTCTCCATAAAGTTTTTCTGGTTTTCTTTCCTTCTTCCTCACTGTGGTGAGCCATGTGTTCGTATGATGGATAATCGTCGTGAAATTCTGACATAATTAAAAGTGATTAGTGATGAGTTAAAAGCGATTAGTTATTTGATGTTTAAATTTATTACAATAAGTAGAAGAAGGTAAATACGAATACCCAAACTAAATCTACAAAATGCCAGTATAAACCTACCTTTTCAACCATTTCATAATGGCCGCGTCTTTCGTAAGTACCGTTTAAAACATTAAGAAAAATTACTAAATTGATAACAACTCCGGAGAATACGTGAAATCCGTGGAATCCAGTAATAAAGAAGAAATAATTCGCAAATTGAGGAACACCATATTCATTAACTACCATATTGGCACCATAAACTGTTTGTTCTACATATCTTCCTAATTCGTGGCTCCATACATTTCTTAATGCACCTGTTTCAGTACCAACAATAAAGTGGAACCATTCCCATGCCTGAGAACCCACAAAAGTAGCTCCTCCAACAATAGTCCAGAACATCCAAACAATTACTTTCTTTTTATCATTTCTATGTCCTGCCTCAACAGCTAATACCATAGTTACAGAAGACATGATCAGAATAAACGTCATTAAACCTACGTAGGCTAATGGCAAATGCTGTTCAACAAAAGGAAAATGGGTAAATACATTTTCAGCTTTTGGCCAAACGTCTACATATTTATGGCGGATAAACCCATAAGACACTAATAAACCACCAAAGGTTAAAGCATCCGATACCAGGAAAAACCACATCATCAGTTTTCCGTAGCTTACGCGAAATGGGGACTGACCACCATCCCAGGCGTGTTTTGAATCGATTTCTGTACTGTGAGACATAATAAAATTTACGTTTTAACGATTTTTATAAATTATGGTGCAAGTTTAACGAATATAATACAAAAATAAAAACAAATAGACCCATAAAATATCAAGAAAATGCCAATAAATTGAACAAAGCTCTAA
>JANPOX010000132.1:0-2605 GCA_031428235.1 Bacteroidia bacterium
GTTTGTACCAACAGAATTCCCAAGGCAACTAAGAAGAGAAGATTAGGCCATTCATTATAAGGATTTTTACTGAACATAAAATTGATCAGTATAGCACCAGCCATTATAAGCTCTACTTTATTGAGTGCATTAAATACGAGTCTTCCAATGCCAAGTCCAAGCTGTAGATTGATGCCGGGTGCTCGAAATTTGAGCCAGGCTTCCATAAAACTGATCGCACATACAAAACCTATCCATATAAAAGTGGAGATAACGATAACAGGTTCTTTTATTGTTGCCATGATATTAAGGTTTAGGAAAATGTTGGTTCAGGTGACATTTTTGAATGAAATATGCCTGCCATTAATGTTCCTCTTTTCTTAGCTTCTTCTGCAACCGGTCCTTCGAATAAATCATTAACTGTGGCCGTAAATAATTTTACCCAGGTTGTGAAATGAATTTCTTCTATAGGCATAGTGGCATGTGGTGGGAAGGGCGCGCCGATATAAGTATGCTCTTTCAGCAAAATGGTTTGCCAGAAGCGATACATTTTTTCGAGATGTTCCGGCCATTTGTTTTCAATGCGGTCTTTGAAGATCGGACTTAACAATTCATTGCTTCTGATCCTTTCATAAAACGTGTCAACCATGAGTTGAATGTCTTTGATGTTTTCAATGTCTTTTTTCATCAGGCGGTGGTGCTGAATATATTAGTACTAATTTGTTTATTCCAATAGCGCTTATCAAAGGCAAGACAAATGTTTCTTAAAAATATTTTACCTTGTTCTGAAATTGTTACTTTATTATTTTTGATGTGGATTAGGTTATCTTCAAGAATGCCCTTGAGTTTATCAATCGCTTGTTTTAAGATGAATTGATTGCAGAGCGTGTCATTAAAATTACTTTCATGCCTGCACATCAGGTTTAAAATATGTTGACGGATAAGTAAGTCTTCAGGATTCAATAGATGTCCTTTCTGAATTGGGAACTTTCCTTCATTTACTACTGCGCTGTATTCTTCCACCGTTTTAATATTTTGTGCAAAGGCATCCCATGTATCACTGATGGAGGAACATCCCAATCCAATTAGTAGTTTGGTTTGGTTAGTCGTGTAACCCATGAAATTTCGGTGAAGTGTTCCGTTGTTAACAGCTATAAGCAGTTCGTCTCCCGGCAAGGCAAAATGATCCATTCCCACATCCGTGTAATTTGCTTCGATAAATAATTTTTTGCCAATGTCATAAAGGTTTCTTTTTTCAGCTGCAAGCGGTAAATCTTTTTCAGTGTATTTTCTTTGACCTGGTTTTAACCATGGAACATGCGCATAACTATAGAAAGCAATACGTTCCGGTTTCAGTGTAATAATTTGTTCAATAGTTGTCCTTACCGATTCACTGGTTTGATATGGCAGGCCGTAAACCAGGTCGATGTTAATTGAAGTGTAACCAATGGTACGAGCTGTGTCCATAACTGACTTCACTTCTTCAAAGCTCTGGTAACGGTTAATAGTATGTTGAACTTTCTCGTCAAAATCCTGTACACCAAAACTTACCCGTTTAAAGCCAAGGTTATATAAGGTTTGTAAATGTTCTTTTGTAGTATTGCCGGGATGTCCTTCGAAACTAAAATCAGAATTCTTACTTACCTCGCAAGAATTGATGATCGTACTTAACAGCAGATGTAAATTTTCGTAAGAGAAAAAAGTAGGAGTGCCCCCACCTAAATGAATTTCTTTAATCAATGGTTTTTCCGGGAACAGGTTTACATACAAGGCCCATTCCTTGAGAAGTGTTTTTATATAAGGAAGCTCTACAGTGTGATTTACCGTTATACGCGTATTACAGGCGCAATAGGTGCACAGGCTTTCGCAAAATGGCAAATGAATGTATAAACTAATACCATCTTTATTATGATGAATAAATGAATTTTGAACATGCTCTTTCCAGGTTGTTTCATCAAGGTTATTATCCCAATAAGGTACGGTTGGATAACTTGTATATCTTGGTGCAGGAATGTTATATTTTTCTATCAGAGACTTCATATTTTTTTTGATTGTTACGCTTCAATTGTTCTTCTAATTCTATTACTTTAGGAAACAGTATGTTGTTTTCAATATGTAAATGCACATGAAACTCTTTTTCAAATTCCCTTAGTCTTTCCATTAAATTCTGATATTCTTTTGGTGCATTTATTGGAGAGGAAAACGTCTGAGTAATATCTTTTATTTCCGATAAAATGGTTGCCGCCTGAATATGTTCAGTTTCTAATAACTGAATTGGATTACTGATGAATGTTTTTTTGAAGTTGCAAGTCGCGTCTTTATCAAGCCTGGATTCATATAATTTACGCATATACGGAAATAGTAATTTATCTTCTTTCCGACAATGTTCCGTGAGCTTAATTTTGAAGTCAATAAACTTTTCATCAACTATTTTAAGAGTAATTTTAAATGCCACTTCAACATCAGTATTAGAAGATAAGTTTTTAATGCTTTTATCTATGGATTCTAAAACTTCCTCTTCATTAGAGTGATGTTGACCATTGATAAAATCAATCAGACGATCAATGCTCATATCTTCTAAGGTTAACTTACTCTCATTTTTAGACAATTTCTGTTGCTGATTTAA
>JANPOX010000133.1:0-5995 GCA_031428235.1 Bacteroidia bacterium
AAAGAGACATTGGCTACTATATCAGGTATTCATAAAAATAAAATGAAAAAAAATATGGAACTGGCATCTGGTATTTGATTTATTATTTTGTTTTTGATTACAAAGATTGGTTTTTAAAAGTGTAATTTGTTTAAGTATGTATGTAACGGTTTCTCTTCTATACTACACGACATTTGTGAAGTATAAAAGTTCCTTGGTATCTTATAATATTAACAAACTTAAAACAAAAAATAATGACACTATTAAAAAAAAGAAATGGAAATGGAAACCATTTATTCCCCAGTCTGGCTGATACTTTTTTTAGCAATAAATTTTTAACACCTGATTTTGATTTCGGAGATTTTGGAAAAGAGTTTCAAATGCCTCCTGCTAATATTGCAGAAACCGAAAAAGAATTTCGAATTGATCTTTCCTCGCCAGGTTTAAAAAGATCTGATTTTAAAGTGGAAGTTGATAACGGTGATTTGGTTATCAGCAGTGAGAAAAGAAATGAGGATAAGGAAGAAACAGAAAACTATATGCGCAGGGAGTTTTCATATTCCGGTTTTTGTCGTCGTTTTCAACTTCCGGATAACGCTCAGGATGAAAACATTTCCGCCAAATATGATAATGGAATGCTTCATGTAACAATTCCCAAAAAGGAAATAACAGCGACGAAAACAAAGAAAGCGATTGAAGTCGCTTAAGAAATATTAATGTGCATTAATTTTTTAAAATGGAAATAGTATTAAATGCGATATTGGAAATCACTAGCGCCGACTTTGATAACAATAGTTCTATACCAGTTGATTATACGTGTGACGGAAAAAATATTAGTCCGGAACTAAAGATTGGTAATCTTCCTTCGGAAACAAAAACTCTGGCGTTAATCATGGAAGATCCGGATGCATCCTATGGAGCTTTTGTTCATTGGATTATGTGGAATGTACCACCCACCGATTGTATTGGCAAAAATTGTTCGCCCGGATTACAGGGGAAGAACGGGAAAAATGAAACTAAATATCTAGGGCCTTGTCCTCCCGGCGGTGCTACTCATCATTATCATTTTAGAGTATATGCCCTTGACACAGAGCTTGACATGCCTTTAAATGCGGAAAAGGCGGATCTTCTGAGAGAAATGGAGGGCCATATATTAGGTGCAGGAGAGCTGATAGGAACCTATAAAAAATAAACATTTGCAATAATAGTTTGATCCCTCTCACTATTAAGGCAATAAGAGATCCGTATCTGAAAAGTGCGGATCTTTTTTTATAAAAACATCTTGTCGTGAAATATCGGTGAAAAAAAATGAAGTGTATAGAAAAACATCAAGAAACACTGCGCCGTAAGCGAACGATTGCTTGCTGACCTGGAGGAACTGTAGTATGGGTTTGGAAAAAACAAGTGTCCATGCAGCTGTTTTAATCTTCATAGAGATGATTAGTTTTATTTAAAAACGATTATCTTAAAGTCTTCGCTCAAACAATTAAAATACTTGGTCAAGACTTCTAAGCGTTTATAATGACGATTTTTCTTGCTCTTTAAGGCTCATGACTTTTTTAAAAAGCAGTACTGAGAATTCTCTTGTTCTGTTATCTAACACTAACCCGGCATGTTTTACTTGCAATAATTTTTTATTTAATTGTACAGCCGAATCAGTTGTAGTTCCCTCTAAGTAGGTGAGAGCTTGGATACAAGCAACAGGCTGCCTTATATTTTGAGATATAAAAACCAAAAGGTTTTCAAGTAATTTAATATATTCCTTTTGTCCTGCTGTTATTGCTGATGTTTTTTTTGTCGATTCTTTTTTCACAGGTTGTTCCGTATAGGTTTGCATCTTATTTATAATAATTACAAAGTTGATGAACTCATAAGGAAGCCTGTTATATTACTTAAGGTTGAATTTGCATTATTCACAGCTGTACATGTGATTATTTTAATCGAATATTTTTCCAGTTAAACTAATTTAACCAACTCATTCCATACCGTATCATCTGTTGATGGTTTGCAGATAATGCTAATTGGTTCAAGTTTGATTGGATGTATGAATTCTGTTTTATAAGAATGCAAATGAATGAATGGTGTTTGATTAGACCGATCGAAACCATATTTTAAATCTCCTTTAATAGGACAGCCAATAGCTGATAATTGAGCTCTTATCTGGTGATGCCGTCCTGTATATAAATTGATTTCTAGTAAATGATAATTGGAAATCGATGCAATCAATGTATAAGATAGTTCTGCTTTTAATGTGCCTGGCCTTTCAGTTGTAAAAGCTTTGGAAGTATTGGTTTTCTCATTTTTAATGAGGTAGTGCGTTAACCGCTGGGTAATGTGTGGCGGTTTATTTTTTACTACTGCCCAATAAGTTTTTTGAATAGTTTTATCCCTAAATAATTCATTCATGCGCGATAGGGCTTTACTCGTCTTTGCGAAGATCACAATTCCGGATACAGGCCTGTCTAATCGATGGCAAACACCACAAAATACATTACCGGGTTTATTATCACGTTGCTTGATGAAATTTTTTACTTTTTCAGACAGAGGTGTATCGCCTGTTTTATCGCCCTGAACAATTTCCGAAGCTTTTTTATTGATAATGATCAGGTGATTATCTTCATAAATAATCTGTTTGGCTTCAATAACTTCAGAAGAAGGCAACATAGGGCTAGTTAAAAATTAATTTAAATTCCAACCGCCTATTAACAGCATGTTCATCATCACTACAGATGGCATTGTTTCCGCAATTATTGATAAGCTTTGTTTCGCCGTACCCTTTGGCAATAATTCTTTCTGCGGAAATTCCTTTGCTGATGATATAGGCTTTAGCACTATTGGCCCGTTGTTCACTCAATTTTAAATTATATGGATCACTTCCTTTACTGTCGCTATGAGCACTTAATTCAATATTAAATTTCTGATTGCTCAACATAGCTAAAACTACTTTGTCCAATGTTTGTTGTGATTGAGCCTGTAGTTCGGCTTTATTGAATTCAAACAAAATATTTTCAATAATAGTTTCTCCTTCACCTGGTTTTGTTTTTGATGACACTTCGCGGTTAATGATCGTCAGCCAAGGGTCGTCAGCGTATATGTCTGAAAAACGGCTTTGCTCTGTTGACAATGGCTTATAGTTGAATCGATGCCCTTTGATCAATGACACTAATTTAATCAGGTTATCATCGTTATCAAAAACTAAAATATTACTAAAAGATTCCAAAATATTTTTTTCATTTTCGGCTGTAATTAAAAATTGCTTGGTGTAGGGTACATGTTTAAAGGAAAAATCACCGTCCTTATTGGTCATAGCCGAATCAATTTTTTCGAAATTATCATTCAGTAGTAATACTTTCATATCGCTTAATGGATTGTTTTTATTATCTCCATACAATCTTCCTTTTACATTCATTTTTAATTCAGAGTCATCCATTACCAAATCGTTAAATGAAGTATTGGAAACTGATAAAAACTTGTAAATGAATTTCTTACCCGATACTGAATCCAGTCGCTTAATGAATTTATCTTTAACGCTGTATAAATTCATAATGAAGTTGGTTTCCGCATCAGCGCTATCGTAGGCAATAGAGTATGACGCACCTGGAATGATCTTTGCGAAGAGAAAATTCCCTAATGCATTTGTTTTTGTTTTTTGAATAACATTATTCTTTTCACCCAACAGGTAAACTGTTTTATTAGCTGCCACTTTTTTCTCAGCACCATTAGTGGCAACCAGCTTACCTGCAATATTATATTTGAAATCCTTGTCAACTAATTTTGAGATCAGGTTGTTCCCTGTTTTATTATTAAATGTATAGTTCTGACCAGGACTTCCAACTGCGTCTATTTTAACCAATCCACTGTTCTGTAATTTTATTTTATCATTATTAGGATTATCAGCACTGTTTAATATGAATGTGATCCCATCCGCCTCATCCTTATCAACACCCTGAAAAACAAACATACCATGGTTAGTGGTTTGGGAAGTAGATATCACTTCTCCTTTTTTGTTAAGCAACGTAATGGTTTTGTTTTTTAATGGGGTTTGTTTGTCATTATCAAGACTTAATTTCCCTGCCAGTTGAACATACTCTTTTAATTTCTCGGTATTGATGAATGGTAACATTGTGTCTTTTTTGACAACCTCCTTTTTATAAATGTTTTTGATGAACTTATTCATGTAAACTGTATCATCCACAAATTTTGATTTGCCATCGAATACGATCTGATGAAACTGTTTTTTAAATTGGGTGGTATCAAGATTTGTTTCTTTATGGAAGAAAGGAATATCCAGGGCATAGGTGATTCGGTAATGACGTTTACTTTCTGGAATGCCATCAGCATAAACACGGATAAACATGGTTTGAGCAACAGTATTGATCAGATAAATATCATACACATTGCCGTATTCCAAATTGGCTTTAAAACTGTTACCCGACTTTGTAATGAATTCTGTAACGACTGTAGAGCCTTTCATAACTCTCACTTTGGTGAAATTAAGCGGCTGGTTGCTTAAAAAATTCCTGCCAACAAATTGAAGTTCTCCATCGTATTTTTGCGCTTTTACTGAAAAGTTGATAATGACAAATGCAATAAAAAGAACCGTTTTTATAAAATTCATATATATATAAATATAATTATTTTTTTATTTTCTGAAGGATTTCAAGAATTTCTTTACAACAAGTTTCCAGCGTAGAAGCATTATACTCTTTTATAGTTAAACTTAATACCACCGTATTAATCTTTCCATTAACCATATAGTATTTGTCGAGTGTTTTTTTTAGTTTTCGAAGATATGTCTGCTTCAGACTCTTTTCTATTACTCGCCCGCGTTTATGAATATTTTCAATAAGAAGCTCTGTTGATGTATCCAGGTAAACAACAAGATCTGGTGTTGGAAGAGTTTTTCGTAAAGGTTTAAAATGCTTTTTGAAAAATGAAAAATCATCTGTAGACAAATTGGTTTTTGCAAAACAAAGGCATTTATCAAAATGAAAATCACTAACAGTCACAGTCCCTTTTTTCAGGGCATTAAAATGATTTGTCAATTGCTTTTGGCGATCAATCAAAAAAGAGTATTCCGTTGGAAAAGCATAGGTTTCATTATCGTTATAGAACAAAGGGAGCAGGGTATTATCCTCAAATTGTTCAGGCAGGTAAGCTGCCTTTAATTTTTTAGCCAGGGCTTTTGCTAAAGTGCTTTTCCCTGAGCCAATGTTGCCTTCAATGCAAATAAACATAATTACTGTTCAGATTTAAAGTGTTTTACTTCCGAAGTGTCTTCACACTCTTTTAACAAACTAAAGATAGTTTTATTTAATATAGGATGCAAATAGTCTTGAGCAATTTCATTCAATGGTATTAATACAAATTTTCTTAACTGTAATCTGGGATGTGGTATCACTAAATGCTCTTTGGCCATTATAAGATTATTGTAAAAAAGGATGTCAATATCGAGGGTTCTGGATTCATATATATGGTTAAAAGATCTTTCTCGCCCTAAACTTTTTTCAATATTTAGCAGAGTAGCTATAAGATTCTCCGGAGTAAGCATAGTTTCAATTTTCACACATTGATTCAAATAAGCTTGTTGACTTTCTACACCCCAGGCTTCGGTTTCATAGATGTCTGATTTTATGATAATTTTCCCGGCGGTTTCATTAATTTTCACTAGGGCCAGCTGAAGAGATTTTTCCCTGTCACCAATATTACCGCCCAAACATAAATACGCACTGTTCATATAATTATTGGTAAAAATACAAGAATGTGAGCTAAATTGGCTATTCGAAAAAAATAAATTTAAAGAAATAAAATGAAACAATTTTTTGGAGCTTTTTTTGGCTCATGTTTAGGGATTTTAGTAACAGGTGTAGTCATCATCGTAATAGTTATTGCCTCTATTACCAGTGTATTTTCGGAGGCAGTGAAAATGAATAAGCGCTCAGGTTACCAACCAACTGAGAATTCTGTTTTAAGAATAGACCTGAATGGTGATATCAAAGAAAGGGGTGTTAAAAAT
>JANPOX010000134.1:0-6331 GCA_031428235.1 Bacteroidia bacterium
TGTTGAAAAAATGTACGGTGTAAAAGTGGAATCTGTTAACACTCAACAATATGTAGGGAAAGTTAAAACTCGTAACACCACTCGTGGTATTGCAGTAGGCCGCGTAAACCGTTCAAAAAGAGCTTTTGTCACATTAAAGAATGGCGAAGCAATAGATTTTTACGCTAATATTTAATCTGATAAAAAGTAGAAGAAATGGCATTAAAAAAATTCAGACCGTTAACTCCAAGTCAACGTTTTAAAATAGCAACTGATAACTCAGACATCACAACCAATGTTCCTGAAAAAAGCTTATTAACTTCGGTTAAAAACAGCGGTGGACGTGATAATACAGGTAAAATGACAATCCGTAACATCGGTGGTGGTCATAAAAAACAATACCGTATTATTGATTTCAAACGTAACAAAGATGGTATCGAAGGAACAGTAGCTTCAATCCAATATGATCCAAACCGTACTTCTCGTATCGCGTTAATTCATTATAAAGATGGAGAAAAGCGTTACATTATTGCTCCGGCAGGTTTAGAAGTTGGTAAAAAAGTTATGTCCGGTGCAACTGCATTACCAGAAGTTGGTAACTGTATGTTTTTATCAGATATTCCATTAGGAACTGTTATTCATAATATCGAATTACGTCCGGGACAAGGTGGAGCAATGGCACGTAGCGCCGGAACTTACGCTCAGTTAACTGCCCGTGATGGTAAATACGCCATTTTACGTATGCCTTCAAGTGAAGTTCGTATGATCTTAATTACTTGTAAAGCAACAATCGGAGCAACTTCTAACCCTGATCACAGTTTAGAGATCTCTGGTAAAGCAGGTCGTTCTCGTTGGTTAGGTCGTCGTTCACGTACTCGTCCGGTAGCTATGAACCCAGTGGATCATCCAATGGGTGGAGGTGAAGGTCGTGCATCAGGTGGACAACCTCGTTCTCGTAACGGTATTCCTGCTAAAGGATACAAAACACGTTACAAGGCTAAGTCTTCTAACCAACATATCATTAAGAAAAGAAGTAAATAATAATTAATGTTTAATGGCTCATCGTGAGATGAGTTTCAAAACTAAAAAATAAACAATGGCAAGATCATTAAAAAAAGGTCCTTTTATTGACCACAACTTAGAGAAAAAAGTTACTCAATTGAATGAGAGTAACAAAAAGACAGTTCTTAAAACATGGGCTCGTCGTTCTGTTATTTATCCTGAAATGGTTGGACATACCTTTGCAGTTCATAACGGGCAAAAATTCATACCTGTTTACTGTACAGAAAACATGGTAGGTCATAAATTAGGTGAATTTTCGGCAACACGTCAATTCAAAGGTCATTCAGGTAATAACAAGAAATAATCAGTTGATAAAGAAATTTAGTCATGGGTAAAAGAAAAAGATTAGTAGCAGAGGCACGCAAAGAAGCAAATAAGAGTACTTATTTTGCTAAATTAAACAGCTGCCCGACTTCACCTCGTAAAATGCGCCAGGTTGCGGATTTAGTAAGAGGAATGGAAGCATATAAAGCATTAAATGTATTAAAGTTTAATACACGTGAAGCATCAGGACGTTTAGAGAAATTATTAAAATCTGCGATTGCTAATTATGAAGCAAAAACAGGAACTCGCCCTGAAGAAAACACATTATTTGTTACTTCATTAATGGTGGATAGTGCCTTAATGGCAAAACGTTTACGTACTGCGCCTCAGGGTCGTGGTTACAGGATCAGAAAACGTTCTAACCACGTAACATTAGAAGTAGGTACTGCAGTTGTCAGTACAAAAAAAGCTGAAAGAAAAGCAGCTGCAATAACTAAATCAGAAGATAATAAATAATAAGATAAGGAAATGGGACAAAAAGCAAATCCAATAGGTTTACGTTTAGGTATTGTTAAAGGTTGGGATTCTAACTGGTACGGTGGAAGAGACTATGCTGATAAATTAGTAGAAGATTTTCAGATCCGTAACTATTTAAAAGTTCGTTTACCAAAAGGAAGTATCTCTAAAATTGTTATCGAAAGAACATTAAAATTAATTACTGTTACTATCAATACAGCTCGTCCGGGTATCATTATCGGAAAAGGTGGTAAAGAAGTAGATAAATTAAAAGAAGAGTTAAAAAAAGTAACTAAGAAAGAAATTCAAATCAATATCTTTGAAATTAAGCGTCCTGAATTAGATGCACGTTTAGTATCAGATTCTATTGCACGTCAGATTGAAGGACGTATTTCTTTACGTAGAGCAGCAAAAATGTCTATCGCATCAACTATGCGTATGGGTGCTGAGGGGATCAAAATACTAGTTTCAGGTCGTTTAGGTGGTGCTGAGATGGCACGTTCTGAAGGATACAAAGAAGGACGTACTCCATTACAAACATTACGTGCTGATATTGATTATGCAGTAGCAGAAGCTCACACAACTTATGGCCGTATTGGTATCAAAGTTTGGATCTGTAAAGGTGAAATCTATGGAAAGCGTGATTTATCTCCGAACTTCGGTTTAGACAAAGAGAAAAAAGGTACTGGTGCAGCACCAGCTCCAAAGTTCGCAGGTCGTGGCCCGAAAAGAGATGATAATAACAAAAGAAGAACCGACAAATAATAGTAATTACAGAAGAATAACGTATTCAGTTAAAGATATAATTAAGTCATGATACAGCCAAAAAGAACGAAATATAGAAAAATGCATAAAATGAAAATGAAAGGCAACGCTAAACGCGGTGATCAATTAGCCTTTGGTTCATTTGGAATAAAAGCATTAGATGAAAGTTGGATAACTTCACGTCAAATCGAAGCAGCACGTATTGCTATTACACGTTTTATGAAACGTGAAGGCCAGGTGTGGATTCGTATTTTCCCTGACAAACCTATTACTAAGAAACCAGCAGAGGTTCGTATGGGTAAAGGTAAAGGTGCTCCAGAATATTGGGTTGCTCCGGTAAAAAAAGGACGTATGTTATTTGAAGCTGAAGGTGTTCCTTTAGAAACTGCAAAAGAAGCTTTACGTTTGGCTGCACAGAAATTACCAATCATTACCAAATTTGTAGTTCGCAGGGATTACGTAGAAGAGGTGATCGTTTAATCATATTAAGAATAAGAAATGAAAAATACAGAGATCGTTGCATTGTCAACAACAGACTTACAAGGGAAATTAAAAGAAGAAAAAGATCTTTTAAACAAGATTAAATTAAATCATTCAATTTCTCCTTTAGAGAACCCGATTAAAATCCGCGATAGCCGCAAAGCAGTTGCTCGTATGAGTACTGAATTAACAAAAAGAAACAACACTTCTAAATAATAGTAGTAATGGAAGAGAGAAATTTAAGAAAAGAAAAAGTTGGTATCGTAAAAAGCAACAAAATGGAAAAATCCATTGTTGTAGCGGTGATGCGTAAAGTTAAACATCCGAAATACGGTAAGTTCGTTAATAAAACGTCAACTTTCGTTGCTCACGATGAAAAAAACGAGTGCAGTATCGGAGATACAGTAAAAATTAGTGAAACACGTCCTTTGAGTAAAACAAAGAACTGGCGTTTAGTAGAGGTTTTAGAGAAAGTAAAATAATACTTATAAAAGTTAAGAAGAAATGGTACAAAACGAATCAAGATTAGCAGTAGCAGATAACAGCGGAGCAAAAACAGTTCTAGTTATCCGTGTGTTAGGCGGTACAAAAAAACGCTACGCATCTGTAGGAGATAAAGTAGTAGTTACAATAAAAAGCGCCTTACCTTCAGGTAATGTTAAAAAAGGAACAGTACATAAAGCTGTTGTAGTTAGAGTTAAAAAAGAAATTCGTCGTGCTGATGGTTCTTATATCCGCTTTGATGATAATGCTTGTGTGATATTAAATCAAGGAGATGAAATCCGCGGAACACGTATTTTTGGGCCAGTTGCCCGTGAGTTACGCGATAGATCATTCATGAAAATCATTTCATTAGCACCAGAAGTGCTTTAATAAATAACAGCCAAAAGAAATGTCAAAATTAAAATTAAAAAAAGGCGATACTGTAAGAGTAATATCTGGCGAATCCAGAGGCCAAGAAGGTAAAATTGTAACGATCAACACCAAAAACGAAAGAGTAGTCGTTGAAGCAGTGAACATGATCAGCAAACACACAAAACCAAGTGCGAAAAACGCAAATGGTGGTATTGTTAAACAAGAAGGCACAATCCATATCTCTAACTTAATGTTGGTTGAAGGTGGGAAAACTGTTAGAATTGGTCGCGTTGTAAATGCTACTACTAACAAAATTGAGCGTATTTCTAAAAAAACTAAAGAGGTAATTAAATAATGGCAGCAACTTATTCTCCTAGATTAAAGGACAAATATAAAGCAGAGATTGTAGTTAATTTAAAAAAACAATTTCAGTACACTTCAGTAATGCAAGTGCCTAAATTAGAAAAAATCTGTATCAACCAAGGTGTTGGTGATGCTGTTTCTGATAAGAAAATGATTGAAACTGCAGTAAAAGAAATGACTACAATTACTGGTCAGAAAGCAGTTCCAACGTATTCTACGAAAGATATTTCGAACTTTAAATTACGTAAAGGTGTAGCTATTGGTGTTCGTGTAACATTACGTGGCGACAAAATGTATGAGTTTTTAGATCGCTTGGTAGCGTCTTCATTACCTCGTATCCGTGATTTTAAAGGAGTTAATGATAAAGGATTTGATGGCCGTGGTAACTATACATTAGGTATAACCGAGCAGATCATTTTTCCTGAAATTGACATCGATAAAGTGAGCAAAATTGCCGGTATGGACATTACTTTTGTAACTTCTGCACCAACAGATAAAGAAGCTCATGCTTTATTAACCGAATTTGGTATTCCTTTCAAAAAGAAATAGTATATTTACAGCCCTGAAAAAAACGAAAAATGGCAAAAACAAACATGATCGCTCGCGATACTAAAAGAAAAAAATTAGTAGACTTATACGCAGCAAAAAGAGCAGAATTAAAGAAAGCAGGAGATTCAATGGGCTTGCAAAAATTACCTAAAAACTCATGTAAAGTGAGAATGCGTAATCGTTGCAAATTAACTGGCCGTCCTCGTGGTTACATGAGAGATTTCGGTATCAGTCGTGTAACGTTCCGTGAAATGGTTTTATTTGGTTTAATACCAGGTGTTACCAAATCAAGCTTCTAAAATAAGAGTATTAATGTATAATTATCCTGAAGGTCGGGATAACATATAAAAACAAATAAAATGACAGATACAGTATCAGATTACCTTACGCGAGTAAGAAACGCTATCGGCGCAAACCACAGAATCGTTGAGATTCCAGCTTCAAACCTTAAAAAAGAGATCACTAAGATCCTTTATGAAAAAGGGTATATCTTAAACTACAAGTTTGAGGAGAACGATAAAAAACAAGGAACTATTAAAATAGCCTTGAAATACAGCTCAACCAATAAATCTTCAGCAATCCGCACTTTAGACAGAATATCTAAACCAGGTTTACGTAAGTATACCGGAGTTGATACTATGCCAAGAGTATTAAACGGATTGGGAATTGCCATAATCTCTACATCTAAAGGTGTAATGACTGATAAAGAAGCTAAGAAGCTTAATATTGGTGGCGAAGTTTTATGTTACATTTCATAATTTAGAGGAGGAAAAACATGTCACGTATAGGAAAATTACCAATCACAGTGCCTGCAGGTGTAGAAGTAAACATCGCTGGAACAACAATTTCAGTTAAAGGTAAATTAGGTTCATTATCAGAAACGATTGATCCGGATATTATTGTAAAATTAGAAGACGGAGTTATTAACGTATCTCGTCCTACTGATCAGAAACGTCACAGAGCATTACACGGTTTATACCGTTCTTTAATCGCTAACATGGTTAAAGGTGTTGCTGAAGGATATAAAACAGAACAAGAGTTAGTAGGTGTAGGTTACCGTGCTACTAACAAAGGTCAGTTATTAGAATTATCTTTAGGTTATTCTCACAACGTTGTGTTTGAATTACCAACAGAAATTAAAATCACTACCGCTTCTGAAAAAGGAAAAAACCCAATGGTTACTTTAGAAAGTGCTGATAAGCAATTAATCGGCATGGTTGCAGCAAAAATACGTAGCTTACGTAAACCTGAGCCGTACAAAGGAAAAGGTATCAAGTTTGTTGGCGAGATTTTACGTCGTAAAGCCGGTAAATCAGCGAGCAAAAAATAACATAATTCAATTAGTATTAATCATCTTCAAAAAACTGGAAAGATGGCACTCAATAAAAAACAAAGAAGAGAACGCATTAAACTTAAGATCCGTAAAACTGTAAACGGAACTCCAACTACACCTAGATTAAGTGTATTCAGAAGTAACTCAGGAATATTTGCTCAATTA